>CAZIBZ010000031.1:0-3105 GCA_964537445.1 uncultured Dehalococcoidia bacterium
GACGCCTAACCCCGGAGGGACAACACAACCATGGCCAGCGAGGATTCAGAGCTCCTACGCCTTCACGCCGTCTGGTTCGAAGCAGAGCGAGAACGCCGCTCCGTCATAGACCAGTTCGTATCGGTCGGATGGGTCGACCCGGGCCTGCCGATCCCCGACCCTGAGCGCGCGCTCGACGACGATGGCATCGAGCAACTCCGGGAGACCGAACTCAGGACCGGACGCGCGCGCGAAGCCTACAACGAGGCCCTCGAAAAGCTCACGGACGCCGAATAGAACCATCCCGTTCGAAGGACCGCTCCGAAGACAACAAAGAACGCCCCCGCACCGGGTTCGGTGCGGGGGCGTTTTCGTGTACTTATCCGAGCTACGTCTGAGACAGCGCCCAGAAAACCCGCTCCGGGTTCAGCGGGATCTCGCGGACCCGCACCCCCGTCGCCTTCTTGAACGCGTTCCCAACGGTGGCCAGCGGCGGGATGATCGGCGCCTCACCGACACCCCGGATCCCGAACTCGTTCTCAGGAGCCGGGCCGCCGACGAACACCGTCTCGATCATCGGCAGATCGAGCGCCGTCGGCATCCGGTAGTCCAGGAAGTTCGAGTTCCGCATGATCCCGTTCTCGTCCCACTCGTAGTTCTCCCAAAGCGCCCAGCCGACGCCCTGCGCGACCGCGCCCTGCACCTGGCCCTCGACCGCGATCGGGTTGATCGCGCGCCCCGGGTCCTGGAACCCCGTGTACTTCACGATCCGCACGCTGCCCGTATCCGAGTCGACTTCGACCTCGGCGACATGGACCGCTGTGCTCGTCACCGGCCGCACGCCCGTGGCGACTCCCGTCCCCACGATCGCGCCCACGCCCGCGCCGGTGTTGCTGCCGGCGAGTTCCTGGAGAGTGACCGACTGCTCGCGGTTGTCGCTCAGCGTGAACGTTCCGTCCTTGTACTCCACGTCCGCGGCGTTCGCACGGAACCGCTCCGCGGCCAGCGTCTTCAGTTGTTCGATCAGGTCGCGTGCCGCCTTCGTCACGGCCTCGCCGGTCACGTATGTGACCCGGCTCCCCCAGGATCCGTCCGTGTAGCCAACGGAGTCGGTGTCGCCCATGTCGATCGAGATGTCGTCCAGCTCGACCCCCAGCACCTCGGCCGCCATCTGCGCCAGGGTCGTCCGTACGCCGGTCAGGTCCACCGACCCGATGATCACGTTAAACGTCGCGTCCTTGTTCAGGTTGATCGTCGCGCTCGACGTCCCGCCGCCTTCGCGCCGCATCCCGATCGCCATGCCCCGTCCACGGCCCGGAGCCAGCGGGCCCGTCCATGCCGAGTGCTTCTTGACGCCTTCGAGGATCTGCGCGAACCGTGTTACCGGCAGCGCCATCCCATCGCTCATCGGCTCCCCGTCGCCCGTCGCGTTCACGATTCGGACGTCGATTGGGTCCATTCCGATCTCTTCGGCTATCTCGTCGATCGCCGTTTCGATCGCGAACGCACCCTCCGGCAGACCCGGTGCGCGGTACGCCTGCGATCGAGGCTTGTTCGTGATCACGTCGTACCCGTCCGCGTTGAAGTTCGGCAGCTTGTACGGCGAGAATCCGGACACCAGAATGTTGTTCACGTAGAGCGCCGAGCCCGGCAGGCATCCGGCATCCAGGTAGAACGTCGCGTCGATCGCGGTGATCTCGCCCGTCTTCTTCGCGCCGATCTTGATCTTGCTGTACGCGTCCGGCGCCGGACCGGTCGCCCGGAACACCTCGTCCCGCGTCATGACCGTCTTCACCGGTCGGCCCGTCTTCATCGCCAGCATCGCGGTCGGAAGCTCGGGGACCGTGAAGCCCTTCCCGCCGAAGCCGCCACCGATCTCCAGCGGCACCACCTTGATCTTATTCTGCGGCATCTGGAGGATCGAAGCGTTCTGCATCTTCGTGCTGAAGTGCGACTGCGTTGTTGTGTAGATCGTCATTTGGCCGTGAGTGTCGACCTCGATGCTGCACGCCTGCGGCTCGATGTATCCCTGGTGGACCATGCCGACGTGATACTCGCGTTCCAG
Organism: uncultured Dehalococcoidia bacterium; assembly: GCA_964537445.1. Taxonomy (GTDB): domain Bacteria; phylum Chloroflexota; class Dehalococcoidia; order UBA6926; family UBA6926; genus JASLZO01. Next base: position 2,045 of record CAZIBZ010000031.1, read on the forward strand.
CGTTACGTCGGCTTCCGCAAAGCCCTTCTCCACGTCACCGCGGCCCAGGTTCATGTGAACGGAGAGGTTCGTCGGCTGGTCGCCCCGACCGCCGACGCTTCGCGTGCGGAGTTCGGAATGGATGATCGGCGATTCCGGCGTGATCGCGTCCTCGATGCTGACCACTGGCTTCAGCACCTCGTACTCGATATCGATCAGATCAAGCGCCTCTTCCGCGATATGCTGATCGGTCGCTGCGACCGCTGCGATCGGGTGACCGTGGAACAGCGCCCGGTCCTCGGCCATCAGGAACTGGCGCAGGTACTTGGCATCCAGCGTCACCTCACCGCCCACTTCGCCGCCGGCAGACTCCAGCGGTGGTAGGTCCGCATACGTCACGATTCCCTTCACGCCCGGGTGCGCCTCTGCGCGAGACGTGTCCAGCTTCGTGATATTCGCGAACGCATGCGGGCTCCGCAGGATCTTGCAGTGCAGCGAGCCCGGCAGTGTCAGGTCGGGCGCGTAAACTGCCTTCCCTCGAACGCGCTCCTCGGCGTCCACACGCGGAGTTGATTTCCCCAGCACGCGGTATTCGGTTGCTGTTGCCACTAGGTGGTCTCCTTACTCTGTCCTGTCTACCCCTCTACCCTGACCGACGACCGAGACTCACAGAGCCGCGCATCGAATCCGAAGCATACCCCTTTAGCCGACCTTTTTCGACAGAGTGACCGACATTATTCAATGACCACCGAGGAACTGCTCATTGCCGCCGCGCGCGTGGCGGGCTCGCTGCCGGTCCTTGTGTGGCCGTTCGCGGGCGCCCTCGTGGCCATCCTGGTCGACTTCGCGGACTTGTTCATGATGAATCTCCTCGATATGGGGGGAGTCTCGGACTATCAGTCGTTGGACAAGCGCCTCGACCTCGTCTACATGGTCACCTTCCTGGTCGTGGTGCTCCGCTGGAACGGCACGAGCAGGTCGGTCGGCATCGGCCTCTTCGTGTACCGGATCATCGGCGTCGTCGTGTTCGAGGTCACCGACGCGCGAACGATCCTGCTCTTCTTCCCGAACGTCTTCGAGTT
>CAZIBZ010000032.1:0-6752 GCA_964537445.1 uncultured Dehalococcoidia bacterium
AGACTCGTCCATGACCGTCACCTGCGACGTGCGCTTATGCGCATCCACACCTGCGTACAGCATCCTGTGCATCCTTCCCTGGTTGCCCCCTGCAGGGCACTACCACCATGCACAGGCGTTTTCATCGTATCTTCCGATAATACCGGATATGAGCCGCATAGAACCGCATGAACACTGAAAAGCGCAGCTTCTGACACGGCATCGACACGTCGCCCAAGGCCCAGCTCCTCAGACTCCTAGTACTGAGCGGCTCAATACGTGCGGGCGCACTCGTCCGCGTGCACGTGGCCGACGTAGAGAACGCCCGTAAGGCAGGGACTACAGTCTGGAGGCCACCAACTGCCGGACGACGCGTTGGAGCCATCCCGCGGGCGAGGGCAGCGCTTTGTGGGCGTGGATCATGGCGGTGAGGCCTTTGACCTCGTCCGTCAGACCTCTGACGGAGCCGAGGGCATCGTCGAGTTGGTGTTGGGTGCGTTCGAAGGAGTTGCGGAGAGACTCGGCGTGGTGTTCGGAGGCCTCCAATTTGGTACGAAGGACCTCGACTTCGATGGCCAGCGTGTTCCGTTCCTGCGTCACGGGATCGTGCTCGGCGCTGAGGTGGCGGGCCTGCGGAGGGTTCGGGTTCGCATGTTCGGTTCTAGGTTCGCGGCCTGACGTTCGCGGTTCTTGGTTCTGGGTTCGCTGTTGAGCCCCGCGCTGGCGCAGGCGTTCGATTTCAGATCGAGCGATGCGCCAGGCGTGCCCGACCTTTGTGGCCTCAATAGAACCGCTGGCGATTCGCTTCCGGATGGCGGTATCCGAGACGCCCAGGAGATGTGCCGCTTCTCGTGCGGATACGAACTCTGGTTCGTTCATGACGTTCGCCGTTCGCGGTTTTTGGGGTTCTAGGTTCGGGTTCGGGGTTCGCATAGAACGACGCGAAGGGTCCGCCAGCCGTTTCATTGGTTTGCGTAGGTCCGATAGCCCGAACCAGACGGCGGGAAGACGCCCGGTGGTTTGGTCCCAGATGGGGTATGATTACGCGTTGACCAGCGACACACCCTGTACCGTCATGAGGATCTTCATATGCAGCTCACGCGAATCACCGTGGATCCGAGCCAAATGGACGGAGTACCGTGCATCCGAGGTCTGCGCATCCCTGTGGCGACCGTCGTGGGGATGATCGCTGACGGGATGGCGATAGAGGCGGTTCTCGAAGCGTTCCCAGACTTGGAAGACGAGGATGTACGTGAGGCGCTGCACTATGCGGCGGCGGCCGTGCGTGAACGCGAACTGCCGCTTGCTACGGCTTCATGAGATTCGTCGTCGACAATGCCTTGTCACCTCTTGTTGCGGAACATCTCCGCCAGAACGGGCACGACGCGGTCCACGTTCGTGACTACGGACTGCACGCCTCGAGCGACGAAGAGGTGTTCGACTTCGCCGCCCGTAAGCACCGAGTTCTCATCTCAGCGGACACTGATTTCGGTACATTGCTTGCCCTGCGCAATGAGACGGCGCCGTCCGTAATACTCCTCAGACGAAGCACAGGACGTCGTCCTGAAGCGCAAGCGACGATTTTGCTCTCCAATCTCGAGGCGATCGCCGAACCCCTGGAGCTCGGGGCGGTTGTCGTTTTGGAGGAGAGCCGTGTCCGCATACGGCGACTCCCGATGAGCGTCCACGGCGATCCGGATCCCACATCCTAGCCTCGCGTCGCGCGCCGGCCGCTCGACCCCAACAGTCTCACGAACGATGATACCGATGGCCTAGCCACCTGAGTGCGGCCTGTTGTCATCTGAGGAGGCGAGGCCGAGGCGGCGATTGTCCGTTGACTCTACACTACACCCAGTGTTAGTGTACTGTTGTCGGCGCTGCTAGATTAGGACGTCTGGATGAGCAAGGCCAAACGGGTCCGCTTAACTCGCGAAGAACGTCTCCAACGCACGCGGGACCACGTCGAGGCTCGCCTGCTTAGCGATGGCGAGCTGCCCACCGTTCGTGCGACGTTCGAGGCGGTTGGTGGGGATTGGACGTTGATTCGCCAGATTCTTGGCGAGTACCGGACGAGCGCGGATCAACAGCCTAGCCGCGAACGAACCGAACGTCTTTCGGAGTTCCTCGTGCGTTTCGAGGAGTTCGGGGTTGCGGAGGAGGAGCTGGGCCGACGGCTGGATCAGTTCGCTGCGGCGGATGCGGATCCGGTACTTCGCGCAAAGGAGAAAAGGCGAAGAGAGTGCGCTCGTCTGGTCGAAAGCGCGTTGACGCGACAAGTTGCGGCGACGAGGTCGATTCAAGAAGCGTTCGAGAAACACAGGACGACCATTCCGGACCTGCTGATCCCGAACATCAACGATGTGATCGAGCGTACTCAGATAGATTCCGAGCGAGTCTCCCAGGCGCTTGGATCGCTCGGACCTGGAAGGCGTATTGCCGAGGCGTTGAAGGAGATGCACGCCGTAGGGGAGGCCTTTCAGGAGCAGAGACAACGGGAGTCCGCGGCCTTGCAGCAGGTCATGGAACCGAGCCGGGTGTTCGCGGATGCGTTTCAAAAGATAGTGCGAGCGCGTAGCGAGCCCCTTCGGCAGGTCACCGAGGCCATGCGGCGTTCCAGGGAACCTCTTCAGCGCGCTATTGAGGAGACGTCGGTGCTCTTCGATAAGGCGCGCTCCTTCATCCCGTTTCTCGAGGCAGAACTGGGAAGGGAAACCGTCGACCACATAACGATTGAGGAACTGCATTGGCTCGACGATGCTGGGTGTTTCGACGGGGACCCGGCCCGAAATGAGTTCATAGAACGTGTCCGCAAGGTTCTTCCCAGCAAGTTTGAGCAACAGGAGAACGAGTTCCTCTCGATCGCGGAGGTGGCGACGGAGCTGGGTATCAGCGTCGCAGCGCTTCGAAAGCGTGTCCATAGGCATCCGAGTGACCGATCGATCGTTCCGCCGTTTGAGAAGTCCGAGATTGTGGCGAGAGGGAAATATCTGATCCGCCGTGATAGGTTCGAGGAGTGGCGTCGAGTCTATGCCCAGAAGGCGTGAACCGTCCCTTCGTTTTGGGCCAAGGGTCCTAACATTAGGACTCCATATGGTCGGTGCGCGCTAAGGGAAATCGCAATACGGGCTCGGATAATGAGTGACCAGGCACCGGAACACATAGCACCAGCGGCAGTCGTCGAGGTTGGTGGCGACCTTCCAGCCGCCGCCCTTCTGCGCGCGTTTCTCTCGGGCAAGAGCCCGAGAACAGTCCGCGCCTATCGCCGAGACGTCGAGGATTTCCGCGCGTTCACGAGGGCGTCGGCCGCGGAGGAAGCGGCTCAATCGCTTCTCTCTCAAGGTCACGGCGCTGCCAACGCGCTGGCGCTCACCTATCGGGCAGATCTCCTGGAGCGAGGGCTACAGGCCGCGACGGTCAACCGTCGACTGGCGGCGCTCCGCTCGCTAGTCACGCTCGCGGGCACGCTCGGGATCGTCCCGTGGCGGCTTGAAGTCGCAAACGTGCGGTCAGAACCGTATCGGGATACGCGTGGTCCGGGCCGCGACGGCGTCCGGCGGCTGTTCGAGATCGTGGAGAGCAGAACGGATCCGAAATCCCTGCGCGATCGCGCTGTACTACATCTGTTGTATGACCTCGCCCTCCGCCGTGGTGAGGTCGTCTCTCTGGACGTCGAGGACGTCGATCTGGATGCGGGGACTGTCGCCGTATTGGGGAAGGGCTACACGCAGAGGGCGATTCTGACGCTTTCGGATCCGGCAAGAGAGGCGCTGTCGGACTGGCTACGCGTTCGCGGAACGGAGCCTGGTCCGCTGTTCACCAACTTCGATCCCGCCCGTAAAGGAAGCGGTCGCTTGACCGGCACGAGCGTGTATCGGATGGTCCGACATCTCGGCGCGGAAGTGGGCGTGACAGTCCGCCCCCATGGGCTTCGTCACACTTCAATCACCGAGGCCTGCAAGCTCGCCCAGGCCAATGGCCTGCCCCTCGAGGAGGTCCTCGACTTCTCGCGTCACAAAGACGTGCAGACCCTCATGATCTACAGAGATAGGGCGGCGAACCGCCAGGGCCATCTGGCCTCTCTGGTCGCCTCTGGCGTGGACCAACGCGATGGCGTTGACGACGGAGGACCGAGTGATGTGGATGATCGATCCTGAGTGTACTGAAAGATCGATTATCGCACTCACCAGCAACGTGGGACGGCACTACCAATAGAGAGGAGAATTCAACGATGGCAACCGCGAAGCAGACCGAAGCGAACCAACGAAACGCTCGGAAGAGCACCGGGCCGAGAACGCCGAAAGGGAAGGCCGCTGTTCGTCTCAATGCGATGAAGCACGGCCTCCTCGCCCAACAGGTTGTGCTGCCCGACGAGGATGGGGCAGCGTTCAGCGACCTTCGAGACCGGCTGTCAGAGGACCTCGAGCCCGTCGGCGAGCTCGAGACGCTCTTGGCGGACCGGATCATCGCGATTGCGTGGCGACTGCAGCGTGTCTGCCGGGTCGAGGTCGGGATCTTGATCCAAGGATACTACGGGGAACTCGCTCACCGGGCCCGGATGGAGGCAAGCGGGTTCACGGAAGAAATACCTATCGTACGTCCTCTTGAGCCCTTGTCTTCTGATCGGACCATCACGGACGAAGAAGCCTACGAAGAGGCAACAGCCAGAGCGGAGGAAGCGAAATCGGTGATGCGATCCGAGACGGCCACGCTCGGCGAGGTCTTCATACAGGACGCCCAGAATACGAACGCGCTTTCGAAGTTGTCACGATATGAAGCGGGCATCGAGAGAGGCCTCTACCGCGCTCTACGCGAGTTCCACGACCTGCAGGAGGCCCGTATGGAGCGTGACGGTCCGGCGCCTCCAGAGGAGGATGTGGACGCCGCAGTCGCCGCCGAGGAAGAGGATTAGGAATGGCTTTGTTTCGGAAAAACGAGCCCGTCCTCGAGCTCCCGGGACGTTCGGGCCTGGGAGCGGACTGCTGGGCTTACAGAGCGGGGCCGGCCTGTGGGGACGGCGCTCCGATGCCTTGTACGCTGGGCGGAGTGGATACCGTGGAGTCGTTAGGCCACACACTGGACCATCGATGGAATCTGGAAGCCATCGCCGCCGATCGGCATCGCACTCCTACACCGCGGGACACGGTGCCGGAGCTCCCGGGGACGTCTACGCAGCACGGTACCCGTCCCGGCCGGTGGTATAGGGCTTTGTAGGACGGGATGGAGGTGGACTTGACCGATGCGCACGAAGACCCTCAACCCTCGACGCGTGAGATTGCCGAGGAAGACCCGGGAGCGACTCATCAGGAACTTCATCGAGAAGCGGTTGCTGAAGGACGGTTCGTTCCCGAGTCAAAGGGAGACCTCCGAAGCCGTCGGGGGCGATATCCGCATCATTCTCGCGGTGCTTCGAGACTATCGTCAGCGGACCATTCGCTACTGGGTGAGGACGCCGCTGCAATGGGGAGGACGGTTCTATCAACGGGGCGACATGATCGCCGCCGTAGATGCCGACCATGTTCGTCGACTGGACATCATGACGTCGATCCCGGGAAGCGTCTCGCGCATCGTGGAATCACGTCACGGCGGCTCGAGGCGGAAGTGAGATGGCCTGGACGACGCCTCGACAGGCCCATCTCCATCCACGTGCCCCGCGGATAAAGGTGGGAGCTCGAACGAGGTTAGTGCAAAGCGATAGTGAAGCTGCGAATACCGTGATAGTAGGGCAGGAACGCGATCGTTCGCTTTGTAGATTGTTCGCGGCAGGGGGCACGCGGGGGTTGCCGGGGAGGTGCCGAAGGACCCTCTGTGGACGTCGACCATGGGTCCGCCTTTCTGAACTGCCTCTCCAGACGGAGAGACGGTCTCTTGGATGGGGTATGGCGGGTCTTGCTGGGTCCCGGGAATCGTTGACACGCCTTGTGGCACAAGGGTTCGGGCCGGCTCATCAGATGAGCGTGAACCGAATCTACCTAATGATTTCGGGAAAATCGCGGTTGGGCAATCGATGGGTGGTTTGGGGTCGGGAAGGTGGTCCGAGGGGACTGCGAAGGAGGTCGTGGACTACTACCGCCAGATCGACGTTCGGAAGTGGCATCGCGAAGGGCTCCTGGTGCCCGGCACGCGCTTCACCTTGGCCTGGCTCGACGGGAACGACAGGGAGATCCGCTCGATCCGGGTCTGCGTTTACGAAGAGGAGGTGAGCCTGACCTATGACACCTTATGGGAGGATGGTGAGTGGCGAACCATCTCCCTGCCCATCCCTCTGGCGCGCACTCCCTGCCGCTACGGCGGCGCGCGTGTCTGGTTTCTATGTCCGGGTGATGACGACGAAGAGCCGTGCGATCGCCGTGCAGCCATTCTTTACGACCTAGGCCCATACTTACTGTGCCGGCGCTGCTGTGGTTTGGCTTACCAGAGCCAGAGGGAGAGTCGATCCGCTCGCCTGACCCGAAAAGCCAACAAGCTCTACAAGCGGCTGGGTGGACAGGGCAGACCGTACGAGCCAACCCCGACGCGCCCGAAGGGGATGCACGAAGAGACCTATACACGGCTCCTGGTTCAAGCTCAGAAAGCCCAGCGCGCGGCGTGGATCGAACGTGCGAAAGAGATGCGAGCGTTGGAGAAGAGAATAGAAGAGCACGAGAAGAGAACCGGCCTCCTCGATTTCTCTACCCCTCGATAGTCACCTCGGCGTTCGTGGCCGCAATTCAGTCGCCACGTCGGCCCACACGACAGACCTCCCGGACGGCTTGTTCGGATAGGCGGTAAGTCGT
>CAZIBZ010000033.1:0-6064 GCA_964537445.1 uncultured Dehalococcoidia bacterium
GTATCGCATCTCCTGATGGGTGCAAAATAAGAATGATCCGCAATCTGTTCGGCGGTTTCCGGAAGCGTGAACCTGAACGGCAGATCAGCCCGGTGAGTTTCGTGGACGTTCACTGCCACCTCCTCCCTGGGCTGGATGATGGCCCTGAAACGCTGCCTGCTGCTATCGAACTGTTGTGGCAAGCGTCAAGAACCGGTACCACGTGTGTGGTAACGACCCCTCATGGAGGTGACCGCGGGCGTTCCGATTCCATTCATAGATTGGAAGACGCGTTCGGGGAACTGAACAGATCCGTCGCAGAGGTCGGTCCCGACATCCAACTCGTCCTCGGAATGGAAATCCCCCTGGAACTGAATATCGCCTCAGGGATCAGAGAAGGAAGACTGCTCACCCTCAACCAATCTCGGTACGTTCTTATAGAGTTGCCTTTCGAGTTTCTGCCCCCTCGATGGGAAGAGGTTTTGTTCGACGTGCAACTGGCTGGTTACTGGCCGATCATCGCTCACCCCGAGCGACAAGCTCAGATCCAGAAGAATCCGCGCCTCACCAGAGGGCTCCGCGAACGTGGAGTGTTGCTGCAGTTGACTGCTGGGAGTTTGTTAGGACGATTCGGCCACGAGGCGCGCGCAACCGCAGACACGTTATTGACCGAGGACTACCCGACCATTATCGCATCTGACGCACACGAACCAAGCGGGCGGCGAGACCCCTCGCTGGACGAAGCCCTGACGGCCGCCACGAAATTGGTCGGTGAGAGTCGCGCCCTAGACACAGTTTCAACGAATCCGCGTGCAATCGTCGAAGGCCGGCGCATCGAACTCCCCGAAGGGTAAAACCTCGGGCGTTCGTCACTCGACCGTGACGGATTTCGCGAGATTTCGCGGCTGGTCCACATCGGCGCCCCGTTTCAAGCCCATGTAATAGGAAAAAAGCTGGACCGGCACGCTTGCCACCACCGGCAGCAGCGGAGCCGAAACTCTGGGGATAGACAACCTGTGATCGACCCTTTCCGCGAGTGCCTGATCGCCCTCGGTCAGGAGCCCAACGACCACTCCGTTGCGCGCTTTGATCTCCTCAATATTGTTCGCCATCTTTGTGTAATGCTCGCCTTCCGGGGCGATCGCCAGCGTTGGCATTTCCGAATCGATCAGGGCTATCGGCCCATGCTTCATCTCGCCGCCGGGATACCCCTCCGCATGGATATAGCTGATCTCTTTCAACTTCAGCGCCCCCTCGAGAGCGATCGGATACGTGGAGCCACGGCCGAGGAAGAGGAAGTTCTTCGCAATCGAAAACTCGTCGGCTAGACGCTCAACCTGACCCGTGTTCGCCAGTACAGACCCAACCAAGCGGGGCATTTCGGCAAGATCACGAAGGCGTTCCGCGAGGCTCTCAGGGCTCAGCGAGCCTCGAAGTTCACCGAGGCGGAGCGCCAAGAGATATAGGCACACGATCGACGAAGTGAACGACTTCGTGGAGGCAACTCCAATCTCCGGTCCGCTCCGCATTTCGATCGTCGCCGGTGCAATCCTCGTTGCCTGGCTTCCTGGCACGTTGGTAATCACGACCTGCAGGTCTGTCGCCCGTGCCAGATGCTCCATGGCACCGAGCGTGTCGACGGTTTCGCCTGATTGCGTCACCGAAATTACAAGATCTTCAGGCCCGATCACGATGTCCCGATATCGAAGCTCCGAGGAGATCTCTACCTCTACCGGAATCCGTGCCACCTGCTCGAGATAACGGCGGCCGACCAGCGCAGCGTGGTAACTCGTCCCACAGGCGGTCAGAATCACTCGACGCGCGCTTCGCATTCGCTCTGCCAGTCCATCCAGTTCCTCCAAGCGGAGTGCAGAACCATCGAGGTCTACTCGCCCGCGAATCGCATCCAACAGCGTCTTCGGTTGCTCCATGATCTCTTTGACCATGAAATGCTTGTGATCGCCCTTCGTGACGGCCATCGGATTCTGCCCGACCGCGAAAGGCTTCATCGCGATTGATTCTCCCTTCATGTCTGTGAGGTGAACCGCGTCCGAGCGGATGACCGCGACATCACCTGAGTTCATGAAAGCGACCTCGGGCGCGAGAGATACAAGCGCGGGCATGTCGCTCGCGACAAACATCTCCCCTTCACCGAGACCGATGACAAGCCCTCCGGCGTTCCCGGTCCGCGCTGCGACTAGCACATCAGCGTGAAGGCCGCTGGCAACAAGAAGAGCAAGAGCCCCACTCACTCGAAGCAGCGCTTCGCGAACCGCGTCTTCGAGTTCGAGACCGGTCGAGATTTCCTCCTCGATCAAGTGCGGGAGGACCTCAGTATCGGTCTGGGACTGAAACCGGTGCCCGCGCGATACCAGATCCGCTTTTAAGGAGGCGTAGTTGTCGATGATCCCATTTTGGACGACCGCGACGTGACCGTCGCAGTCCAGATGGGGGTGAGCATTGGACACACTCGGCGGGCCATGGGTCGCCCACCGAGTGTGTCCAATGCCCAAGTACCCACCGGGAAGATCGCCGTTTAATTCCGCGCGAAGCGAGGCGAGGTTTCCGACGGATTTGCGCGTCGTGAACTCAGAGGAGGGTTGCAGAATCGCGAGGCCGGCACTGTCATACCCTCGGTACTCGAGCCTCGCCAAACCCTCCAGAACGATCGGAGCCGCTTCACGCTCCCCGATGTAACCCATGATTCCACACATCGTCCCACCTCGCCCCTATCGCCCTGCGATTCTTGAACACAAACCAGTACCGCACTATTCAGAGAATCCGCTCCTCGGGCATATTTACCCAAGCGCTCATTTCATGAGGTGGAGTCACGGGATCTCCCGGCACCACGAACTCAGAGCTCAGTTGACCAACTGACGAAACGCCTAGCAGCGCCATCACGCGAAGCGTTTCGTCCTCAAGAATCTCCAGCGTTTTGAGGAGGCCATTCCGGCCACCAGCCCCCAGTCCCCAACCCTGAAGCTTTCCGATCGCCACCGCATCTGCACCGAGGGCAACCGCCTTCACAACATCCGCTCCGCGAACAACTCCGCCGTCTAAGACAATCTCCGCCCGTCCGTCGACCGCTTGGACGATCTCGGGAAGCATGTCGATCGTGGCTCGGCCTTGGTCGAGTTGGCGGCCGCCGTGGTTTGAGACCCAAATCACGTCCACGCCATGGTCAACCGCAAGTGCCGCATCCTCCGACGTCGCAACGCCTTTCAACAAGAAGGGAAGGTTGGCGTATTGCTTTATTCGATCCATCGTCTCCCAGGTGAGAGCGGCTTGGTGTGGCCCATCGAAAGGACTCGCCCCGCGCTGGGGCGCGTTGCCATGAATCATTGGGCGCTCCCGTCGGCTGCCCCGAGCGCTGTCGACGGTCAGGATGAGCCCAACGTAACCGGCGGCTTTCACCTCATCGATCGTCCTCGCGATCCATTCCCAATCGCCGAACACGTACAGCTGGTAAAGTTTCGCGTCTCCAGTTGCCTCTGCAATATCGCGAATCGGGTGTCCGGCAACCTGACTCACCGCTTGGAGCGTGCCGTATTCGGCGGCAGCCTGTGCGGCTGCAATGCCGCCGTCTGGGGTAAACCGTGCGAGTCCTCCAACGGGCGCCAGGATGAATGGTGCCCTTAGTCGGTGACCGAGCAGTTCTGCTGACGTATCGATGTTCGATACGTCAGCCAATACGCGAGGTCGGAACGCAAGTCGATCGAATCCGTAGCGATTGCGGCGCATTGTGGTTTCAGACTCGGACCCGCCGACCAGGTAATCCCATGCTGGCTGGTCCATGTTCCGGCGAGCGGCCTGGATGATTTCCTCGTTGCTCAAGAATTCGGGATTCATAACAACCCTCCTGTCAATCGTCCTGCGATCCGGAAGAAGACATGGTCCGGTACGCCCCACATCACCTCTCGAGGAAGAATACAGGGAAGGATGTCGCCTTCCCCGAAACTGGGCGCGTAACGGACCGGAATATCGTTCGACTTTCAAGAAGCAATCTAGCGTTCTGCGTCTCTGGATGCCGCGGAGCTCCGATGATTCGCGCTTCTGCCGGAAGAAAACGAGCCACGGGGACATGACTCCCGCGAGCTCATCTCACAATGCCGACATCCACGCGCGGCGAACCGCCTTGAGGGTGTTCGACCGATGGCATGATCGCCGAGTCGGTCATTTTCGGATTCAGGGTAAGTTTCGGTGTTCTCTCTGCTTCGGACCTTCACATCCCGTCGAAGTAGGGAGCCCCGTTCGTTGCGATTGAATCCGGACCAGTGGACACTTCATCCACACTCTTGATCGGATTCATCAACATCGAACGCAGTGGTGGCCCCGGCAACAAACTTGCCAGGTCAACCGATAGACCGAAAGGATCTTTGCCTTTGCAAAGGCGAGTCGATAAGCGGAATGCGAAGAATGGCGCCGTTTCCTCTCGTGGGACGGGAGCGACCATCAAATCCCGTCTTGGGTTCGGTTTGTTGATAACGTGGATTGTCGCCCTCTTCTTTGCCGCATGCGGTGGCCCGACAACAACTCCGATTTCTGCTCCAACACCGTTGCCTTCGGTCCATCCCACGAATCCTCCCGAGACTCCGACGGTCACCGTGGTCGTTCCGACTCCGAGAACGACTGCATCTCCAACTGCGACGAGCATTCCTCCGATCCCTACCCCACGATCGGAGTTGTCTCGTGAAGGGGTCCGATCGATCCTGATTGCCCGTCTCTTGACCGATGTCCTCTCTATCTCCGTGCCTTTCCCCCAAGTCCAAGTTGGTACCGTCCTGGAGGAATGGGATGTTTTCTCGCTGTACTGGGGTGGGGGTGTCTGGGAAGTCTCTGGGCCCGGATTACAATCGACAAACGACGGCTCAGGGCCAGTCACGTGGACCTCAGGCCATTGGTGGGTAACTGAAGATGACTTCGCAGCAACCCCTGCCGATCGTGCCGCGCAAGCCCTCGCGGACTATCTGACGAACTGGCGCGAACAAACGCCAACACCCACACCGGTTCCGCCCACCTCAACTCCTGCGCCTCCTACACCGTCTCCAACCTGCGACGTGGCTTCCGATGTACGGCCGATCCAGATACTGGGCACCATGATCGATCCGCTCATGCTTCGCGCAGATATCGATGTCGCAATTCGAAGCTCGTGCCTGATCCCGGCTTTGGTCAATGTGGATGGTGTGGTTGTTTCCCCAGACGGAACGGAACTGGGTCGTCAATCTCACTACAAAGCGGTGTCCATCGAGCCTGGAGAAGTACTCGCCGTTTCGATCTTGGTACTGGGAAATTACAGCTCTGCCGGTGAGTTCGTATACCAGGTCGAGATCACTCGAGCGGATGAATCTTGAGTCTCCCGATCCTCTGGCTCCGTTGACCGAACATGCTGACCTCCGATACCCGCTTGATCGACCGGGCGATATTCCGACGCAGAATCGATTGGGTTACCTTTACCCAACAATGACTCTGAACCGGAGTCCGGCACCTCGCCATCGTTCTCGGAGCCATCGTCATCGCCTTCCGAGCCGAGGCGATCTGGTCGAACTCCTACGACATCGAAGTCAGACGACGACATGCATCCATGACCTCCTCCTTCACCAGTCCCGTTCTTATCTCAGGCGCCGGCGCCGCGGGCCTAACCGTCGCGCTTGGACTTGCTCGTCGCGGTATTTCGGTCGTCGTGCTCGAGGCGGAACAACAACTCGTGGAGGAGTACCGCGCCTCGACGTTTCATCCACCGACGATCGAGATGCTCGACGGGCTAGGCGTGGGCGCACCCCTCAGGGAGAAGGGTCTCGTCGCTGACAAGTTCCAGTTCCGGGACCGCCATGACGGACTGATCGCCGAGTTCGACATGGGGGTCCTGGCGAATGACACGCCGTACCCGTACCGCCTCCAGATCGAACAGTTCGCACTCGTTCAACTCCTGTATGACGACCTAGTGAAACTGCCGAACGCAGAGGTCCATTTTCGAAACCGGGTCACCGGCGTGAGCCAAACGGCCGACGGCGTGGTGTTGACCGTTGAAACTCCGGACGGGCCAGGCGAATTCGTAGGTTCGTACGCGATCGGCGCGGACGGGGGC
>CAZIBZ010000034.1:0-4065 GCA_964537445.1 uncultured Dehalococcoidia bacterium
TAGCTGAGCCTTTACACTCCCGTCCACGAACTCCACAAAAGAATGGACGATGCTTTGTGGATGCAGCACCACCTGGATGTGTTCGTATGGCATCGCATACAGCCAGTGTGCCTCGATGACCTCGAACCCTTTGTTCATCAACGTCGCCGAGTCGATCGTGACCTTGGGTCCCATCTTCCAGGTCGGATGAGCCAGTGCCTGCGCTGGCGTCACGGCCTCGATCTCCACACGGCTTCGCTCACGGAATGGCCCGCCCGACGCCGTGATCGTCACAGCGGTGATCGAGCCCTCGGGTTCGCCACGGATACACTGCCAGATCGCATTGTGTTCGCTATCGAGGGGCAGGATGGAGACACCGCGACGCGCGGCCTCGGCCATCACGAGCCCACCGGCAACCACTAGGACTTCTTTGCTGGCGAGTGCAACATCTTTTCCAGCTCCGATCGCGGCGAGAGTCGGGTCGAGCGCAGCCAGCCCCGGGATGGCGACGACGACAAGATCGGCGCTTGAAGCCGATGCCAATTCCGTCATCGAAACGGCTTCGGCAGACTCGATCGATGGAGGTTCGCCCGCGGCTGTCGAAACGAGGCGCGGCGCGAACTCGTGTACCTGGTCGCGAAAACCGTCGGACGCATGACCCGTCCCGAGACCCACGATTTCGAATGAGTCAGGGTGCGACCGAACCACGCTGAGCGTTTGTGTGCCGATGGACCCTGTGGAGCCAAGAACGACGAGTCGACGTACTAGCTGGCCCATAGAAGTCCATAGTACACAGCGGGCAGAACCGGGAGGATCGAATCAAGTCGGTCCATCACCCCGCCGTGCCCGGGCAGCAGCCCTCCAGCATCCTTCGCTCCGCCCGCCCGTTTCAGGGCCGACACGAACAGGTCCCCCCCCTGGGCAAGAACGGAGACTCCGGCTCCGATAACCGTGAACGTCAACAGTTCTGCCGAAGTAGGCAGGCCGAGTAGACCGTCCGCTTGAAGGGGTAAGAGCAGCGAAAGAGCAACGCTGATCAACGCCGTCCCCACCAGGGCTCCGATCGCTCCTTCCCAGGTCTTCCCGGGGCTGATCCTCGGCGCGAGCTTGCGGGAGCCGAGGGCTCGACCGGTGAAGTAGGCAGAGGTGTCCGAGGCAAATACGAGCAACAATGAGAACAGGAGCCAGTTTCTTCCAACATCCGCCGCGCCGGTCTCGGTACTCAGCGCAATCATGTGGATGCCCAACCCGAAGCCCAAAAACGCGGCAGGATACAAGGGGCCAGTCACCTCTAGGACATGCGCCGAGATCGGCATGGGTCCCCGTCCTTCGCGGTTGGACGCAACCCACAACAGCAGCCCTACGGCTGCAGAACCGGTCACGAAGTGGGGCCACAGCGGCGCGCCTGCCGCGGAAGTGAGGACCAAAACCGATACGGAGACGAGGGATATCGCCAGCAATGGTCCGCCGGGTCCGGGCAGCAACCGTCGCAGTTCGATCGCAGCAACAACCGCCGCAGCGAGGGCAACCAACGCAAGGAATGGTCCGCCAAACCAGATCGCGAGAAGTAGGACAGGAAGTCCGACGATCGCAGTGCCTACCCGATATCGAAGCCCACCAGTCTCACGAACTCTGGCTCCGGCACCTCCGGTCACCAGTTCACGCCTCCGATGCCACCGTCCCGAATCTTCTTTCTCTCGCGGCGTAGGCATCCAGGGCGGAGTGCACATCGGCGGGACCAAAGTCAGGCCAGAGCACCTTGGTCGAATAGAACTCCGTGTACGCCGCCTGCCACAGAAGGAAATTGCTGAGCCGCATCTCGCCGCCCGTGCGGATCAGGAGATCCGGGTCCGGGACCTGTGCCGTGTAGAGATAGCGGCTCACCAGGTCTTCGTCGATGTCCTCGGGCCGGTGCCCCTGGCGCACGATTTCTTTGATCGTTTCGAGGAGTTCGTCCCTACCTCCGTAGTCGAAAGCCACAGAGAGCGTGAGCCCGGTGTTGTCCTTGGTGAGCGCAACGGTCTTCTCGATGGAACGCGCTAGGTCGCCGTCAAGCCGGTCCATGCGACCCAGGTGAAGGATCCTGACACCACGCGAATGAAGCGACCCGGTTTGACGCTCGATGGCGTCCGCCAGCAACTCCATCAGCCCTTCGATCTCGTCGAGGGGACGCCCCCAGTTCTCGGTCGAGAACGCATACAGGGTCACGTAATCGACTCCGCGCTCTCCGAAAGTCTGCAAGATGTCCTGGAGCGAATCCAGCCCCGCCCGGTGACCCTCCATGCGAGGCCGACCGCGGGCTTCCGCCCAACGGCCGTTTCCGTCCATGATCACCGCAACGTGGCGGGGCACGGCGCCCGTCTTGTTCATCGATTCGGCCAACGATGGATCCGGTCTGAGTGGTCCGCGCCGACTGCGGGCGCTAGACCTCCATCACCTCGGCCTCTTTGGCCGAACCGAGCTTGTCGAGTTCCGCAACGTACCGGTCGGTCAGCTTTTGAAGCAGGTC
Source organism: uncultured Dehalococcoidia bacterium (assembly GCA_964537445.1). Taxonomy (GTDB): domain Bacteria; phylum Chloroflexota; class Dehalococcoidia; order UBA6926; family UBA6926; genus JASLZO01. The sequence continues at coordinate 2,489 of CAZIBZ010000034.1, forward strand.
CTGAGACCGGCGCTCCTCGTCCTGGGACACGTCTTTGTCTCGCTCCAACTTCCGGAGGTGGTCCAGCGCATCTCGCCTGACGTTGCGGACCGCGACGCGGTCGTCTTCGACCCGCTTGCGCACCAGCTTCGCCATGTCTTGCCTTCGCTCCTGCGTGAGCGTGGGGATTGGAAGCCGGAGCAGCGCGCCGTCCGCGACCGGAGACAGGCCCAGGTCTGACTTCGATATCGCGCGCTCGATCTGGGGGATGGATGCTCGGTCCCAGGGTTGAATCATCAGCATCCGAGACTCGGGGGCAGTGATCGAGGCGATCTGTTTGAGCGGGGTAGGGGTGCCGTAATAATCGACGGACAGATCTTCCACCAGTGATGGGGAAGCCCGCCCCGTCCGGATTGCGGCTAACTCCCGCTCAAGGACCTCCCGGGTCTTCTGCATGCGCTTCTCTGCGTCGTCGAGCAATTGTTGCGTCATCGTGCGCCCTCCGTCCCTTGGACCGCACCGACCGGCTCAAGCGAACCCGTTTCGTTGACGAGCGTACCAACGTCATCGCCCATGAGTATCCGTTGCAAACTTCCAGCGACGAATAGGTCGAACACGATGATCGGCAGGCTGTTTTCCATGCAAAGCGTGAGCGCCGTCGAGTCCATCACGTCCAGCCGCTTGTTCAGCGCGTCCATATAGCTCAGTGTCGGATACCGCTGTGCATCCGGATGGAGGTGAGGGTCTGCTTCATAAATGCCGTCCACGTTGTTCTTGGCCATGAGGAGAACCTCTGCGCCGATCTCGACACCCCGTAGCGCAGCGGCGGTATCAGTCGTGACGTAGGGATTCCCGGACCCGGCCGCAAACACGACCGCCCGACCCTTCTCCATGTGGCGGATCGCGCGGCGCCGGATATACGGCTCGGCCACGGCTTGAACGGTGATCGCGGACTGCGTCCGCGTCGTCACGCCGGCTTTCTCGAGAGCATCCTGGAGCGCCAACCCATTGATGACGGTGGCAAGCATCCCCGCGTAGTCGGCGGTGGCGCGCTCCATGCCGGCTTCCTCCGCCGTCACGCCGCGCCAGATGTTGCCGCCGCCCACCACGACACCGATCTGTGCTCCGGCGTCTTGGACATCCTTGATCTCCGCCGCGATCTGCCGTACGACATCCACGTCGAGACCGTATGGCTTGCCGCCCATCAGCGACTCGCCGCTGATCTTCAGCAGCACCCGGCGAAAACGGGACCCACTCATCGGCGGGATCCTCCGGCTATGTTGATCCGATTTCGAATCGGACGAAACGCCTCACGACGACGTTCTCGCCCACCCGTGCCGTGACATCCGACACAAGATCACGAACCGTCTTGCTGGAGTCTTTGACGAACTGCTGGTGCATCAGGCGCGGCTCGCCTTCACTCGAATCGAGGTCGTCCAAAGGTTTCTCGTCATCCACGACTTGTGGGTTCATCCCTGCCACCTGCAACGCAAGGTCATGAGCAAGGTTCTTGAATTCGTCCGTCCGAGCAACGAAGTCCGTTTCGCAATTAACCTCGACGAGAACGCCGATGTTTCCGACACCATGAACGTAGGATT
>CAZIBZ010000035.1:0-4203 GCA_964537445.1 uncultured Dehalococcoidia bacterium
GTTGACGTGTAGACCCGCTCGACGACCTCCTCTTCCGTCAGGTCGCCGCTCACATGCGCCGCGACGTCTCGATACCCGAGGCTTCCGAAGGATGGGAGGTCGACGTTGTAGCCGCGATCGAGAAGACCCCGAACCTCGGCGGGCCATCCTTCCTCCATCTGCGTCTCGACCCTGGTCTTGATCTTGAGGTCGAGCGCGGGGCGGTCAGCGGTCAGCCCGATGACGGTGACCTCCCATCCCGGTGGCTCGGCAGTCCGCTGCTCCGAGAACGGACGGCCAGTGGCTTCGATGACCTCGAGCGCGCGGACGACTCGGCGGACGTTGTTCCGATCGATCGAAGCCGCGGCTGACGGATCGAGGCTCTCGAGCTTGCGGTGCAGGGCGGTAGGACCGTCCGTTTCGGCTTCCTCGGTCAGCAGGGCCCGGAGATCCTCGTTGGGAGGGACGCGGGGAACGGCCCACCCTTCGACCAAGGCCCAGAGGTACTGTCCCGTTCCGCCCACGAGGATGGCGGGACGACCCAATCCGTGGACCCGATCGACCGATGTGCGGGCTGCGTCCAGGTAGTGGGTGAGCGAGAAATCCTCATCTGGATCGACGAGATCGAACAGGTGATGCGGCACGCGGCGCCGTACCTCGAAAGACGGTTTCCCGGTGCCGATGTCCATCCCGCGGTAGACCTGGCGGCTATCGACGTTCAGAATCTCGCCCTCGATCGCCTGGGCGAGCGCGACGGAAAGCCCTGTTTTTCCAACCGCCGTGGGTCCGACCACGGCAATCACGCGCCGGCTCATGTGTGAGTTCCGAAGGCTAGTGCGCCGGCATGTCCACCCAGACGCTGCCCTGTCGTGAAGAGGCGACGAATGCGTCGGCGAACTCGAGGTTCTCCAGGCCTTTCTGGAACGTCAACAGGACGGGGGTCGGTTCGGGCCCACCTTTGATCCAGTCGATGAACTGTTCTTCGACGGGCACAACCCGCTCGTCTACCCATGCAGCCTGGAGGTCCGATGGGACGGCGACCGGTTGAAGCGTGGATTCCCCGCGTTTCGTGATTAAGACCGATTCGCCGGGGTCGTTTCGGGCCAGCACGACCAGCGTTCCCCGCTCGCCGAGCAGTTCGACCCTTGGATTCCGGGCCCCTTCGGCGGTGAACGTCGAGTGGGAATACGTGACCTGGGTCCCGCTCGCGAGTTCGGCCAAGACGACGGCTCCCGCCAACCTGGCTCCATCCACTTCCGCCTGTTTCCTGACGGCGAGGACCCGCCGGTGCGCTCCAAGCCACCGGTTCAGGACCTCGAAGTAGCTGCCGGCGGCCAGGAACGGGGTGTTCCAGTGGAAGGAGGCCTGATGAACCGTGCCGATCTCGTCGGCGGCGAGCAGGCGTCGCACCAGCTCGTCTTCCCTCGAGTACGGTCCGGCCGGGAAGGCGTGGAAGTCGCGCACCTTGAGGTTCGGTCGAGCGGCTGCCGCGTCGACCAGCTCTTTCGCTTCCTCAGAAGATGCCGCGACCGGGTTCATCGTCAGTACGTGTTTATCTGCTTCCAGAGCGGCCATGAGGACATCCCGGTGGACGGGCGCCTGCGTTCCGTTGAAGACTAGGTCGACGTCGGCGGATGACACGACGTCTTGCCAACCGGACGCGACCCGACCGACTCCGAAATCCCTAGCGAGGGCCTCGCTGGACTCCGTGGAGCTGTTTGCGACGGAAACAAATTCAACGCCGGGCACCTTCTTGAGTTCGGGAAGAACCCGATTCCGACTGTACCGGCCCGCTCCCACGATTCCGATTCGGACCGCGTCATTTGCCATTCGGTTGGTCTCTCCTATGAAACAGAACTGCGAGTGATTCTAACGTCGCTGCACACATGGTCCTGTGAGCATTCCCGATCGGGAGTGAGACGGGTGCGGGGCGCGGTCAGCGCAGCGATTCCTGCGCCGCCACCGCGATCTGAACGAATTGGTCTGCCTGCAACGCCGCTCCGCCAACGAGGCCGCCGTCGACCTGTGGCTGTTCGAACAGCGAAGCTGCGTTTCTAGGACTGACGCTTCCGCCGTAGAGGATCGGAACTGCCTCCGCGACCGACGCTCCAACCATCGAAGACACGGTCTCCCGGATCGTCGTGATGCCGTCACTGGCGTCCTGTGGGGTGGCTGCCCGACCGGTCCCGATGGCCCAGACCGGTTCGTAGGCGATCGCCAACGTCGTGAGGTCGGACACATCGGCGAGGCTGGCGCGTGTCTGCCGGCGCAGAACCTGGGCCGTGCGACCGGCGTCTCGCTGATCGAGCGTCTCGCCGACGCAGACGATCGGACGGAGGCCGTTGGCGAGGGCGGCGAGCAACTTCTGGTTGACGAAACCACTCGTTTCGTTGAAAAGCGCGCGCCGCTCGGAATGACCGAGTATCACGTGACGGCAGATGGACGCGAGCATCGTGGGGGAAATCTCACCCGTGTACGCGCCGCTCGGTTCGGGATGCATGTTTTGGGCGCCGACCGAGATCGGCGATCCATCGACTTCGCCCGCGACCAGCGCGAGCGAAACGAAGGGAGGGCAGAGGATGACATCGATCCCAGGGACCGGGGGCAGCTGGTCGCGAACAGCGGCAGCGAGTGTTCGAGCTTCTTCGGGCCGCGTGTTCATCTTCCAGTTCCCGGCGATGATCGGCCTGCGGTTCGAGACGGTCATGGCTATGCTCCGAACTTGTCGAGTTTCATGGCGGTCGCGAGGGCTATGGGCATGATTTCGGTCGCGGGGATGGTGCCAAGGAGTCCACGGGCGCACTCTCGCTCAGAGAACCCTTCCGCGTCTCCGTATGGGCTCCATCGCGAACGGATCATCAAGGGGACGGGATGCCAGCTGTGGGCGGCCAGCGCGGTAGGAGTCGAGTGGTCGCCAGCGACGATTAACACGTCCGGGTCCAGATCCAGCAGGGCAGGGACCGCGCGATCAAGCCGTTCCAGCGCCTGGACCTTCCGGTGATAGTCGCCGTCCTCACCCGCTGAGTCGGTCGCCTTGTAGTGAACGAAGAAGAAGTCATGGTCGTTCCACGAGTTGCGAAGGGTCTCCAGCTCGTCCTCGATCGTGTCCCCGGTCTGAAGGACCTTCATCCCAACGAGCTTGGCCAGACCTCGATACATGGGATACGAGGCGATCGCGGCCGGGTTCAACCGGAACGTGTCCGGCATCTGTGGAAGGTTCGGCATAGCCGAGAACCCTCGCAGGACAACTCCGTTCGCCGGATGACTGTCTCTGAGCGCCTCTCCCGCCTGCTGGAGGAAGTCGCGCACGACTCGTACGGTAGGATCCGCTTCCGGGACGACCGCGGTGACTTCCCGCGGCATCTCGCCCTCACGCTGTGGATCGTTGTCCGTGAGCGCATCGTGGAAGCCGATTGTTGCTTGCGCTGAACCCGGTGCAGGTTGAAACACGGCGGCGAGCCGGTGCTCGCGCCCGGCGCCGATGGCGATCTCGGCACCGTCGATGGGGAGCGAACCGAGGCGTGTGCTCAGCTCCTCGTTGGTCCGAGTCGCCATGCGGCCGGCGCGTCGATCGATGATGACGCCGGAGTCGTCGAGGGTGCAGTAGTTCCCGCGCGCGGCGACCGCGCCCGGTCCGACTTCCATCTCCAGGCCCAAGGCTTCCAGGATCCCGCGTCCGATCAGGTGCTCAACGGGGTCGTAGCCGAAGAGCGCCAGATGCCCGGGCCCGCTGCCGGGGGTGATGCCATGGCCAACGGGCAGCGACAGGCCGGTCAGACTGCCGCGGGCGAGCCGGTCGAGGTTCGGTGTCCTGGCGACATCCAGTTCGGACCTGCCCGTTTCCGGGTGCGGGATGCCTCCCAATCCGTCCAGAACCAACAAGACGATCCTGGAGTCGGTCTGGCGGACGAGGCTATTGATGAAGTTGAAATCAGCCAACGATTACTCCGGTCTGTCCTCTAATGCTGCCACCCCGGGCAGGACGCGACCCTCCAGGAACTCGAGCGCCGCGCCGCCCCCGGTGGACACATGCGTCATGTCGGATGCGAAACCGAAATGGTCCACGGCCTCCGCCGTCGAGCCACCGCCGACGACGACGGTCACGCCGTTCCGAGCGTGTTCCGCCAGCGTTTCCGCGATGGCAGCCGTGCCGTGAGAAAACGGTTCGTACTCGAACACGCCCATCGGGCCGTTCCAGAGAACCGTCTGACACAGGCTGAGCGC
>CAZIBZ010000036.1:0-3827 GCA_964537445.1 uncultured Dehalococcoidia bacterium
GACGGGGCGTGCAAGACCCCTGTCGCTAGGGATCTGCACCCTGCCCATCACCTCTGAGGGAGGGTGGCGCGAAACCCCCACACCCCCACAACGAAGGGGTTCCCGGAGACGCTCCGGTGAGGCTAGGAACGCGTTTCGGGCTAATCGGGAACGCGCTTAGTCGGAAAGGTCGATGGCGATACGGCAGTGGTTGCTGGGGCCCCATTCGTCCCGTCCGTTCAACGCCCGAACCGTCAGCGAGTCGGCTATCGATTCTGAGGCGAATACGAAATCCAATTGCCGTCGCCCCGTCGAGGGGTCCTCTCGGCGAGTCCGGTAGGTGGGGACGTCAAGACTGTCCACTGGCAGCTCGTCGGCGGGTTCTTCTGGGGGTTGGCCGTTCGGCTGCTGCGGCCCGATGAACCTGAGGCCAAGGGCCTCCATCCGATCGAACACCGTCTGGTACCGGCGTCCCACGGGCGCCATGCGACAGCCTTGATGGCCATCACGCCGACATCCCGTTCAGCGCACTCGGCGAGCAGGGCATCGACATCGGCCCGGTAGCCGGTGTCGGCCCAGACCGCCGGGTACACGGGGAACATGACGGTGTCTAGGTCGTAACGCCGAATCGCCTCCAGATGGGCGCGCGGGGCACCAAGATCGTGGCCGGTGACCCCGACGAACTTCGTGAGGCCCCTGTGGCGTGCCTCCAGGATGACCTCGAACGCCTCGTCGCGTTGGTCCAGGACCTCCAGAGACGTGACGCCGTGGGCCTGGTAGAGGTCCAGTTTGTCCACTTGGAGTCGTTCCAGGCTCCGGTCCAGGCGACGCAGGGCCCAGTCCCGTTCGGTCTCGGCGGTCTTGCATGCCAGGAAGAGGCGCTGGCGGATGGCCTTCAGGTGCGGGCCCAGGGCCCGCTCCGCCGATCCGTATCCGGGGGCGACGTCCAGGTGATTGACGCCGGCGTCCAGGGCCTCGTGGAGAAGACCCTCGGCCTCCTCCGACGAGTCCATGGCGAACGCCGCGCCACTCAGGATGGCGATGCTGGAATCGTGGTCGGTTCGGCCGAGGCGTCGGGTCTGCACGTCGTCGACCGTAGCAACGCAACCACCCGGGGTTTGCCGATCGGTTGGACGCGGGATTGGATATGGACGTTACGAACCAATGACCGACCAGGCCAGTTACACCGTTCGTCTGACAGTCACGGGTCAGTTCGTTTCAGTCGAGTCGCGTGGCCCGCGGTCGTCGCGAGCGTCGGTCAGGAGTCTCTCGATGAGAGCTGAATCATGCCGATCGAGCGCGGGGACGACGGCATCGGGTAGGGGCAGCCCATCGATACGAAACGGAGGACAATACGTTTCGGCTGACCCGGTTGGCGTGGTCACGGTCATGAAGTGCTCACGGGCGCGTAGCTGCTCGTGCTCCCACAATTGGAGCGGTCCGAGAACTGAGCCGTGGGCGACCTCCCCTCGGCGGAGACGGTCTCGGACCTCTTCAGCAGAGATGCTAGAGAGCCTCGTATTGACGACGGCTTCGAGCTCGACGACGTTGGCGATTCGGTCACCGTTGTTGGAGAACCGCTCGTCGTTTGTGAGGGTGTCGTCGCCCAACACGTAGTGGGTGAATGCCGCCCAGTCCCGGTCATTTTGCACCGCGATCAGAACCTCAGTTCCGTCGGCAAGGGGGAAGATCCCGTAGGGGGCGATCATGGTATGACGGTGCCCGGATCGGGGAGGGACAGTGCCGATGCCTACTGCAGCGTAGGTCGGCGCAGCGGTCCATTCAGCCATGCATTCCAACATGGAGACATCGATCGTCGCTCCTTGTCCGGTTCGTTCCTTGCGAAATAGCGCTGCGAGGATGGATGACAACGCGTACATCGCTGCGGCAATGTCAGATACGGAAAAGCCGATTTTGCAGGGTGCCTCTGGTGTCCCGGTGAGCGCTATCGCGCCTCCCTCGGCCTGAACGGTGAGGTCATAGGCCTTGTCGTTCGTTCGGGGCCCGCGTTGCCCGTAGCCGGAGATGTCGCACGCGATCAGAGTCGGGTGAAGCTCGCGGAGTTGTTCGGCGGTCACACCGAGCCGGCTTGCAGCGGCTGGTGACAGATTTTGGATGAAGACGTCCGCCGAACCGATGAGACGATCGAAGGTGTCTCGGTCCACGGGTTCCTTGATGTCGAGCGCAAGGCTTTGCTTTGCTCGGTTGGCCCAAACGAAAAACGCGGACGCCCCGTCGATCGCTGCGTCATAGTGGCGGGCGAAGTCACCCCCGTCTCGCCTTTCGATCTTGATCACTGTGGCGCCGAGATCGGCCAGTTGGCGGGTAGCGAATGGCGCGGAAACTGCTGCCTCCAGGGCCAAGACGACGACGCCGTCTAGGGGTGTGGTGGACTCAGTCATGGCGAATTCGATTGCGGTGTCGATCTACACCGTCTTGGTTTGGGGAGCTCGTCGAGGGCCTCGATTCAATTTGGCGCTTTCTCGGATGACCAACCAGTGTGGTCGCTGTTCCGGACGGGCGTCATGGATCGACGAGCGCGGTTGCTTCGATCTCGATTAACAGATCTGGATGGAGTAGTTCGCTGATGCCGTAGAACGCACTAGCCGGTGGGAATTCCATGTGTCCGAACGCCTCGTGGTGTGCGTTGCCGGCCGCTTCCCATTGGGAGATATCGGTGACGAACACCCGCGTTCGCACCACGTCGTCAAGGGTTCCACCGAGATCCTCGATAGCCAGCTGAATGATTCCGCACACTTCCTTGGCCTGGAGGTACATGTTGCCTGCGTGCAGTATTTTACCATCTGGTGCGGCCGAGGCTGTGCCGGCTACCTCGATGAGGTTGCCCAGGCGCACGGCGCGCGAATAGGCGACCTTCGACCATGATCGGCTGGAAGCGATCCCGGTACGCTTCATAATCAGTCCTCCCTTTCGGTGAGCCAACGCTGTTCGCTGCCCGCGGGTCCATAGACCCAAAGAACCGCGAGCTGTGAGCCCACATCTGATGTGGTCACGTGGCTTGTGTTCGGTGGCGTAACGACCACGGTTCCGGGCGTGACCCTCACCTGCTCGTTATCGATGGTGATCGTTCCGCTTCCGCGCAAGATGATTACGAACTCCTCGGCCTCGTGCTGGTGTTCAGCCGTGGAATGGTTGGGGGGAAGGGCACTGATGCCCATTGCCATTTTCTCCGACGTTGAGTTGTCTGGCGTTGCGAGCACACCGACGACGCGACCGTCCACGAGGGGAAACGTCTCGGTCCCCCCGGCAGCGAGCGCCTTCACCGCCTCGTCCGCTAACTCGTTGATCTGACCGACTCTCAGCCTGCTCACTCTTTCTTTCCTCTCGATGGATGCGGTGGCTCGATGGGACCGAATGAACGTGACATGGAACTGACGCTGCTTCTTCGACAAGTTGGTGAAATGCCATGCGTGGGTTGACTGCCAATCGCTTCGAGCGTCGTTGCTGCATCAGATTGAATAACGTCGAGAATCGCACGGCCGATTTCGTCAAGGTGGCGGGCACGCATATCGACGCAATGTTATTGCGTTGGCGTACAACTGTCGAAGGGCTTGTAGTCATTCGCCAGGAGTTCCTGTCGCGTTGCCACCTTGACCGATTTGTGACCCGGGTCCAGTTGTTATCGTCAGAACCCATGAGCAACAAAGGCCCGCTCGCGCCCTCACCATCTTTCGACGACGTCAACGCTTGGATGACCCAGGTCTGGGGGGCCGGTATCGGGAGGTTGGTCGAACCCGGAGACCTCGCAGTCCACCCGAACGGGACACAAGTGGCCTTCACGGGAATCATCAGGGATGGACTCGATGGCCCTAACCGGGAGCGCGTCG
>CAZIBZ010000037.1:0-3816 GCA_964537445.1 uncultured Dehalococcoidia bacterium
CGTCCAACAGCGTCACGTCCTCTGCCCCTGAATCGATCGCTGTCAGCCCGAGTATTTCGAGGTCGGCTGGCTCTCCCTCCAAGACGAGGACGCCCTTACGATCGAATATCCAGTTGACGCTGCCCACCTCACCGATATTGCCACCCTGGTGAGAGAACATCGACTTCACTTCGTTGGAGGTCCGATTGCGATTGTCCGTGAGTGCAACGACGAGAATCGCTGTTCCACCTGGCCCGTAGCCTTCATATTCAATCTCTACGAGGTCGCTTCCGGTTTCCCCTCCCAGGATCTTCTTCAGCGCGCGATCGATGACCTCGTTTGTCATCGTTGCATCCTTCGCACGTTGAACTGCCAGCCTGAGCCTGGGGTTGAAGTCCACGTTCACCCCGCCGTCACGAGCTGCGACGGTAATCTCCCGTATCAGCTTCGTGAAGAGTTGGGCTCGTTTCGCATCATTGGCGCCCTTCGCACGTTTGATCTGCGACCAATGTGAGTGCAGCGACATGTCCGTCTACCTTTCGGCGATCTCATTGTTTGTCGGCCGTTCGGCCAGGCCATCCAGCAATCCAGGGATCGGATGGACGACCAGGCGTCCATTCGAGATGTCGATCTCAGTGATCCCTTCGGCGTTCGGGACCAACGCTTCGCGGCCTTCCGATCGGATCACGAACACGTCGGTGCCACCGGTTTCGATCACTTCTTCGATCCGCCCAAGCAGCGCACCATCGTCCGAAACAGCGGTCAATCCTTCAAGTTGAAAACGATAGTGCGCTCCATCAGGGAGGGGGGTCAGGGCATCCTCGTGGATATCAAGCGTGGTGCCACGAAGCGCCGTAGCCTCCGATCGGTCACCAATCTCACTCAACCTAATGACAAATCGGTTGACGCCCGAGCTTCTCGCGGCCGCGACCGTCACAGGCGCGCCATTCAAGAACAACCGGCTCCCGGGAACGAATCTCTCGGGAAAATCCGTGAGGACGTCCACCTTGATTTCGCCGTGGATGCCGAACGCACCAGCCACTCGGCCGACGGCCACGAACGGATCTGTTCCAGTGTTAGGCCGGCGGGTTTCAACCGGAACACCGTCTCCGTCCACGATGTTCGATTCGTTAGGGGATCTCGAGGCTGGCACGGGTGCCGCCCTTGATCGCAGCGACTCTCAACAGGGTCCTCATAGCTTCAGCCACCCTGCCCTGACGCCCAATGATCTTTCCTTTGTCATCCTCGGCCACCTGCAGGCGGATGATGACGCGCCCGTCTTCGCCAGGCTCCTCGCTCACTTCGACGGCATCGGGCTCTTCAACGATGCTCCGCGCCATGAATTCGACGAGGTCTTTCACAGGCCCGAGACTCGCCTATTCCGAATCACCGATGCCTTCGCGTTTCAGAAGGCCCGCGACCGTGTCGCTTGGTTTCGCGCCCTTGCTCAGCCAACTCCGTGCCTTGTCACCGTTGATGACGAGAGTTATCGGGTCGGTTCGTGGGTTGTAGTGACCGATGATGTCCACGAACGCCCCGTCCCTCGGCGCTCGCTGATCGGCCACGACCAGACGATAGCTCGGCTGGTTTCGGAAACCTCGGCGTGTGAGTCGGATTCGAAGCATTCAATCAGTCCTACGTTTCGGAATTCTCACTTGATTTACACCTGCAGTATAGCGATGCAGAGGTCTCCGTCCCCACGGCGTTCGTTGACGCTCCCAACGGCCATCCGTACGATTATCCATGGGCTTGGACGGCGTGCTATTTGCACGGAACACACTTGGAGGTGCGTCGGCCGGTGCAAGACCGTGCGGCGGACGAAACGGACGCACTCGACCTCGCCGACGATGACGAGGAACGCTCTCGCGGACGGTTCAACCGCCGGCTGATCATCGGGATCGCCGTTGTCGTGCTCGCCACCGCTTATCTGATATCACTTTCCCTTGACGCTGCAAGCGCGATCTACATGGAGGTCGACGAGGCGATCGCATCCGCCGAAGAACTCGGAGATCGACGGGTTCGTATCGGCGGATCAGTCGCAGCCGGAACCATCGAGCGGGCTGGGGACGGTCTCGATATCAGTTTCACGCTCGAAGATCAGACTGGCGCTTCCGCTTTGCCAGTTTCGTACCGGGGTGTCCCACCGGACATATTTGGTGACAACGCGACCGTCTTCGTGGAAGGCAACTACAGAAGCGGGGGCGTCTTCGAAGCCAACGTCCTGCTAACCAGGCACCCGGACACCATGTCGGAGTTATCGGGCGCTGAGATTCCGGAAAGCTACCGGACATCTTCTTTAGCCCCTCGCGAATGACACTTGCCGACGCAGGCTACCTGAGCCTCATGCTTGCCTTAATCGTAAGCGCGTATGGAGCGGTAGCAATCACGGTTGGCGTTCGCACCCAGGCACCTCCGCTGCTTTCCAGCGGACGCAATGCGATGTTCATGGTCGCGCTGCTGCTGGTGGTCGCTTCCGGGGTTCTCGCCTATTCGTTCTTGGACCGCGACTTCGGGGTCCGGTACGTGACCCTGCACTCGAACCAGTCCATGCCGCTGCGCTACGTGATCTCCGCCTTCTACGCGGGGCAGGAAGGGTCCCTTCTGTATTGGGCAACGCTGCTCGGCATCTTGGGCGCAATTACCGTATTGCTGACCCGCCGCATCTACTCGTCGATCATGCCCCACGTCACCGCGATCATCCTGGGATCTCTCGTGTTCTTCATCGGCCTCCTGGTGTTCTTCTCCAACCCGTTGGAGCGCCTTCCGGCCGTCATGCCGGATGGGCGAGGGTTGAACCCCTTGCTACAGGATCCGGGCATGCTGGTCCATCCGCCGATGCTCCTCGCCGGCTATGTCAGTTGGACGATTCCGTTCGCCATCGTCATCGGCGCTTTGATCAGCAATCGAAGCGGGATCGAATGGGCTCGCGCGGTCCGGACGCCGACGCTCATTGCATGGACCATCCAGAGCATCGGACTCGTCCTCGGAGGTTGGTGGGCCTACCACGTTCTCGGATGGGGAGGGTACTGGGGTTGGGACCCGGTCGAGAACGTCGCTCTCCTCCCCTGGTTGACAGGTACGGCATTCCTACACTCGATCATGGTCGTCGAGCGCCGGGGCAAGTTGAAGGTGTGGAGCATCTCGCTGATCATCGCGACTTTTGCCCTCTCGATCTTCGGGACGTTCATCGTCCGCAGCGGAATCCTGAGTTCGGTCCATTCTTTCGCGGAGTCGGCCGTCGGGCCGATGTTTCTGGCATTCTTCGTCGTCACGGTCGGCGGAAGCGTCGCGGTGTTGATATGGCGGCTTCCGCGGCTCCGGGATGAAGAGGGATTCGAGGCGCTAGCTTCCCGCGAGTCCGGTTTCTTGCTCAACAATCTGCTGCTCGTGAGCATCACGTTCGCGACGTTCTGGGGCACCGTTTACCCGATGATCAGTGAGACCCTTGGAAACGAGCGGATCACCGTCGGCGCGCCCTTCTATCTCAAGGTCAACGGGCCGCTGTTTCTGGCGCTCGCCATGTTGATGGGTGTCGGCCCGTTGCTAGCCTGGAGACGAACCTCCAGATCGTCTCTCCAAAGAAACTTTCGACTGCCAATTGGCGTTGCTCTTGCAGCCACCGGCCTTGGGTACATGATGCTCAACGATCTGGTCTCATCACTCGCATTCGCCGCCTGCGCATTCGTCGTTGCTTCCATCGCGCTGGAATATGCGCGAGGAACGCGGGTCAGACGGCGGAATACCGGCGACTCATATCCCAGAACCGTTGGTGGGCTCATTTCTCGAGACCGCCGAAGATACGGCGGGTATCTGGTCCACTTGTCGATCATCGTGATG
>CAZIBZ010000038.1:0-6236 GCA_964537445.1 uncultured Dehalococcoidia bacterium
CAACTCGCGGACGCGCGGATCAAGCGCGAGAGCGCGAGGAAGCTGTCGGACCGCGTCGCGTGGGCGCAGACTCGGGGCGAGGTCCCGGTGATGGAGTCGTCATTCTCGAAGCTGTTCAACGACGAGATGACGTGGGAAATCTACAACATCTTCCGGCGGATCCTGAAGGACTCGTCAGTGCTATCGGTCGGTGAGCCTCGGGCCCCGCTGGGCGGCTATCCGGCGGTGAATGCGTATCTGAGCGGGATGAACCGCTTCGCCGGCGGGGGCAAGGAGATCATGTCCAACATCATCGCCCAACGCGGGTTGGGATTGCCGCGGTAACGTCGTCAGCCCACGCCGTTTTCCGGCCTCCACCTCCGGCTATCTATCGGAAATGGCGACCGGTTTCCGAGACATACGCGGTGCCCAACCGTTCTCCGACGGAATCGAGCCAATCTTTGAACGAAGTGGTTCCCCGAGGCGACTCGTCTGACACCAGAATGCTCTCCGAAAGGCCCCGGATCTCCTCTGGGGTCATCAGCTTGTCCCTGAGGACGAGCCCAATCATCTGACTCATCTTCAGAGCCGCCCATCTTGGCAGGCGCACCGACAGCCCCCGGCTGCCTACGGCTCTGCGAATCAGGTCAATCATCTCGCCGAACGTGAACACGTCAGGGCCGGCCGCGTCCCAGACGAGGTCGTCCGTTCTCCCACCAGCTTCGATGGCGATCCCAGCGAAGTCGGTCGCCGCGACCGGTTGGAGCCGGTACTTTCCGTCCCCTGGGATCGCGAATATCGGGAAACGTCTCAGCATCCACGCGATGTCGGTGGTGAGCACATCACCGATGCCGAATATCCACGTCGGGCGAAGGGTGGCGTACGAGATGCCGCTGTCTGTTACGATCCGTTCTTGCTCGTCCTTACCGCGGAAGTAGGCAAGGTGGTTGTTTCGGTCGGCACCGATGACGCTGACATGCACGATCCGCTTCACTCCTGCTTCGACCGCAGATGCAATCAAGACTCGGGTGTTGTTGACCGTACTTTCGAAGGTGGCGGTGCGGTGCGGGTAGCGGATGTAATAGGAGTTATACAGGGTGTCAACGTCGGTCAAGGTCTGCACCAGGGTCACGGGGTTTCCGAAATCCATCGGCGCAGTTCGTACACGGTCCCCGAACGGATGAGGACGATCGGGATGGTTCGTGACGTTCGTGACCTCGATGCCACGTTCGAGCAGTTCAGCTGTGAGGTAGCGGCCGGCGAATCCGTAGTCACCGGTAACCGCCCATTTTCGGGGTCCAGCGTCCTGGGTCACGCGAACCTCCAACGTTATGACGGATCAATGTCCGTCCATACTGCCACGGCATCGGGTACAGTGGCCGAGGGCGCGCGTTCGGGCCTCGTTTCTCGCATCTTTCCACCAACTCCTGAATCCGAGGGACCATGCTGCTGACCCGACTCGCGCTCCGCGCGCGCATTGTGACACTCGCCCTGCTCACCCTGGCGATCCTGGCGGGGCTGTGGTCGATCACGAGGCTCCAGGTGGAGCTGATCCCTGACGTGGACTTCCCGACCCTGACGGTTGTGACGTTCTACCCCGGAGCGGATCCGCCCACGGTGCTCAAGGACGTGACGGAGCCTGTCGAGGGAATCTTTTCGGGCATGAACGGGCTGGACACGGTCAGGTCGGTTTCTTCTCCGAACCTTTCGGTGGCGGTCGCCGAGTTCGAGTTCGGGACCGACATGGACGCCGCAGAACGCCGCGTGACCGAACGGCTCACAGCGCTCGTGTTTCCCGAAGCCGCCCAGGAGGCGAGGGTCGGTCGGTTCAACGTCGACCAGTTCCCAGTTCTCCAACTGAGCGTTCGTGGGGAGCGGCCATCCGGGGAGTTGCAGGCGCTGGTCGAGTCCGACGTCATGCCGCGTCTCAACGAAGTGAAGGGCGTGACGACGGCGGAGATCCCGGTCGATGCCGGGGCCGAGGGCACGATCAGCAGGACGAACGGTCTGCCGAGCCTGGGGATCGCCATCACGAAGGATCCAGACGCGAACACCGTGGACGTGGTGGACGACGTGTTCGCGGAGTTGGAGGTGATCGAGAGCGGCCTGCCGCCCGATATCAAGTTCACGACGATCGCGAACCAGGCGCCGGATATCCAGAACTCGATAGACAAACTGACGAGAGAGGTGGCGCTGGGCGCCGTGCTGGCGGTTCTGGTGATCTTCGCGTTTCTCTTGAGCGCGCGCCCCACGTTCGTGGCGAGCATCTCGATCCCAGCGAGCCTGCTGATCGGCGTGATCGTCATGAACTGGCAGGGGATGAGCCTGAACATCATCACCCTTGGCGGGCTGGCGATCTCGGCCGGTCGAGTCGTCGACGACAGCATCGTCGTGATGGAGAATGTCTTCCGGCATATCCAACGGGGAGAGCACCGGGTGACCGCCGCGCTGGCCGGGACTCGTGAGGTGGCCGGCCCCATCACGGTCTCGACCCTGACGACGATCGCGGTATTCGCGCCACTTGGCTTCATCGGCGGGATCATCGGTACATTCTTCCTGCCGTTCGCGTTGACGATCACCTACGCGCTGCTGGCGTCCCTGCTGGTAGCGCTGACCGCGGTTCCGGTCCTGGCGAGCCTCCTGATGAAACGCAGAGAGAGCGCAGGTGCGGAGGAGCGACTCTCGGACCGGCTGAAGACCGTCTACACCCCGGTTCTCCGCTGGGCGCTGGGGCACCGGGCGCTTTCCCTGGCTGGCGCGTTCCTTACCTTCATCATGGGACTCGCGCTCATCCCGTTCATCCCGATCAGCTTTCTCCCGGGCTTCACCCAGAACGTCCTCTCCGTCGAACTCTCCGTCCCGATCACGAGCCCGCCGGGGTTGGTGGTCGCCGAACTGGACCAGGCGGAGGAAGTGTTGGAAGCGCTCCGTGAACAGGGCGTCGTGGACGCGTACCAATCGCAGGTGGGCGGCGGTTCCGGCGGGTTCGGTCCGGACGGCGGAATCGGAGGCGGAAGCCTGACGTCGGCAAACGTCCTGGTGAGGCTGGAGGAGGACGTGGACGCGGAGCAACTCGCGGTCGCGCTCCGGGCGGACCTGGCAGGCGAGAACCGGACCGTGTTCATCTCGCAGGCCTCAGGCGGCGGGCCGCAGTCGGACCAGCTGGAGCTTGTGCTGCTCGGCGAAGACTATGACGCTATCACGACGACCGCAGAGAGAATCGCAGAGGCCCTTCAGGCGCTCGATGGGCTGATCAACGTGCGCTCGCACGCGCTCGTATTCCCCGACGGCGTCGCGCCAGAGTTCGCCAACTTCATTCCGATCACCCGGGTGAACGGGCAGCGCGCCGTGACCATCTCAGGGGCGATTACGGCAGCGAACACGCGCGCGATCAACGGCGAGGTGAACCGGGTGGTGGACGAGGTTGGGTTGCCGCCGGGCGTGGAGCTGGACACGGGCGGGGTGTTCGCTGATATCGAGCAGGCGTTCGCACGCATGGGGCTGGCTATGATCATCGGGCTGGCGCTCGTGTACCTGGTCATGGTTGTGAGCCAACGGTCGCTCATCACGCCGTTGATCATCGTGTTCAGCGTGCCGTTGGCGTCGTTCGGCGCCCTTGGCGGCCTCTTCATCACTCAACGGGCGCTCGGGCTCCCCGCGCTCATGGGGATCCTGATGCTGATCGGACTCGTGGTTACGAATGCGGTCGTGCTGATCGCGTTCGTGGACGAGTTGCGGAAGCAGGGTAGAACCGTGCGGGACGCGCTGATCGAGGGTGGCCGCACGCGATTGCGACCGATCCTGATGACGGCGCTGACGACGAGTTTCGTCCTGGTACCTTTGGCGCTCGAGTCGGAGAGCGGGGGCGGGATCATCGGAGCTGAGTTGGCGACCGTGATCATCGGCGGACTGATGACGTCGACCTTCCTGACCCTCGTGGTGGTCCCGGTAATCTACGGTGTCCTGCGGCGCGAGCGACGTCGTCCGGATGCATCAGAGGAAGGCGAGCCTCCGGCCGCGGGAATGCCGTCCGAGGCATAGACCCCCCCGACTCAGCTTCCGGCGCCGACCCTTCTATCGATGAGGAACCGTGAGCGGAAAGTTGCGAGGCCGATCGGGGTCCGACGGGCTCACCTCGAACGGAATGGAGGTCACTTCGAACGCAGACCCACCCCGACTGGAAAAGGGTCCATGTCGAGTGGGGACTGATCCGAGCCAGAACCCGCCGACGGTCTAGCCGGCTCGGATTCCTTTCTCGGTGAGCATGCGCTGAACCGTGATTCCGATCTGGCCCGGGCTGTCTGAGATGTAGCAACCGGCGCTCGCGAGGACCTGTTTCTTGGCAGCTGCGGTTGCGGCCTCGCCGGTGATGATGGCGCCGGCATGGCCCATCCGACGACCGGCGGGCGCGGTGGCCCCAGCGACGAACGCGGTGACCGGCTTGGTCATCGAGGACTTGATGAAGTCCGCGGCTTCCTGCTCGGCCGTGCCACCGATCTCTCCGATCAGCACGACCGCATCGGTGTCGGGGTCCTCCTCGAAAAGTTCGAGGACGTCTCGGTGTCGCATGCCGATAATGGGGTCGCCACCGACGCCCACGCAGGTCGACTGGCCGATGCCAAGTGCCGTGAGTTGACTCACGGCCTCATAGGTCAACGTTCCGGACCGCGAGACGACGCCGATCCGGCCCGGTTGGTGGATGTTCCCCGGGATGATACCGACCTTGGCCTTGTCCTCGACCGAAGTGAGGCCGGGGCAGTTCGGGCCGATCATGGCCACGCCGCGTTCGTTGAGGAAGCGGGACGCCATCGCCATGTCCAGTGTCGGCACACCGTCCGTGATGCACACGATGAGGTCGACGCCGCCGTCGGCGGCCTCAAGAATGGCGTCCGTGGCGAATGCGGCGGGGACGAAGATCAACGAGACGTTGGCCCCCTCGGCGGCGACGGCATCCCGGACCGAGTCGTACATCGGCCGTTCGATGTGGGTCGTTCCTCCGCGACCCGGCGTCACGCCAGCGACGATGTTGGTCCCGAAGGCGATGCAGCGCTCCGTCTGGAAAGTGCCCTCGCGCCCGCTCATGCCCTGGACGAGGACCCGTGTGTTCTTGTCTACGAGGATGCTCACGCTCTACTTACCCCTGTTCGTGTGATTGGTTTGTGATCAGGCCGCGGCAATCTTCGCTGCGGCGTCGTTCAGGTCGGCGGCGACCGCCACGGGGATGCCGGATTCGCGAAGTATCTGGCCGCCCTCTTCGGCGTTCGTGCCCGTCATGCGGACGACGATCGGCACTTCGACGTC
Organism: uncultured Dehalococcoidia bacterium; assembly: GCA_964537445.1. Lineage (GTDB taxonomy): Bacteria > Chloroflexota > Dehalococcoidia > UBA6926 > UBA6926 > JASLZO01. The sequence continues at coordinate 5,281 of CAZIBZ010000038.1, forward strand.
GATCTCCTTGTACGCGCTGACGACGCCGCCGGCGACGACATCGCAGCGGAGGATGCCCCCGAAGACATTGATGAGAACCTTCTTGACGTCAGGGTCGGAGACGATGAGCTTGAAGGCCTCGGCGACCTGCTCCTCGCTCCCGCCGCCACCGACGTCCAGGAAGTTCGCCGGAGCAGAGCCGACCTGCTGAATGACGTCCATGGTGGCCATGGCGAGCCCGGCTCCGTTGACCATGCAGCCGACGTCGCCGTCGAGCTTCACGTACTGGATGCCCTTCTCGTTCGCGGTGCGCTCCAACGGGTCCTCCTGGTCGGCGTCTCGGAGGTCGGCGTTGTCCTTATGCCGAAAGTGGGCGTTCTCGTCGGTGTCGATCTTGGCGTCGGCGGCGAGCAACCGCTCGTCTGAAGTGATGACCAGCGGATTGATCTCGACGAGCGACAGGTCCCGCTCGGCCATTGCTCGAACGATGTTCCCCAGGAGGGCGGTGAAACTACGGGCCTGGGTCGCGTCCATGCCGATCCCGCTCGCCGCACGGCGACCAACGAAGGGCTGGTAGCCGATGATCGGGTCCACGTGGACCTGGACGATCTTCTCGGGAGTGGAGGCGGCGACCTCTTCGATCTCCATGCCGCCGGCTTCCGAGGCAATGACGACTGCTGACTTGGCGCCGCCATCCACGGTGACGCTCAGGTACAACTCCTTCGCGATATCGACGACTTCTTCGACGAGCACTGCACCGACCGGCACGCCTTCCGGTCCTGTCTGTGCCGTGACGAGATTCGTGCCCAACAGCCCGTCCGCGAACGCGGCGGCCTCTTCGGCGGAGGCGACGACCTTGACCCCGCCCGCCTTCCCCCGGCCCCCGGCATGGACCTGAGCCTTCACGACCGATCGACCCCCGAGCCCGGTTGTCGCGAGGAGGGCCTCGTTTGCCGAAGTCGCCACCGATCCCTCCG
>CAZIBZ010000039.1:0-4027 GCA_964537445.1 uncultured Dehalococcoidia bacterium
AGTGCAGCCTCGATCGCACTGAGCACGACTTCGGCTGGCAGCCGACGTTCGGTTGCAAGCTGTGTCACCGCCAACAGGAAATCGCTCTTCACCGCGCCGTTCCCTCCCTCCCGTACTCCAGAAATTTCTGGCGCGGGAATAAAAAGAGTGGGAACACGCCCCACTCACTTCACCCGCCTCCGGCCTCTGGTAGCCGTTCGTTACTATACCAGTTGACCCCTTCTGAAACAAGCGATCGAGGGTGTTGCAAACCGGAGGATTCGGGCTCCACGGCGCGACCCCGCGGACCGGTTGTTGGCTCCCGGACGCGGACAGACGGGAGTCCGATGTACCATGGCGCCGCTTGCGATGTCCCAATTGTTCGACCAGCCTTCGATCTCTGCCACGCTCAGACGGGTTTCGAGACCCGCCCGATACACCGGTGGCGAATGGGGGAGTATCCGCAAGCCTTGGGAAGAGGCTTCGATCCGCATCTGCCTGGCTTATCCCCACACGTATGAGAACGGGGTTCTCCGCCCATCCGTCAACTCTGCGTATTCAACCCTGAACGTTCTCCCCGATGTTTTGGTGGAGCGAGTTTTCGCGCCATGGCCCGATCTGGTTGTCGCGTTGAGGGCCTCCGGCGAAATCATGAGATCCCTCGAGTCTCAGCGACCGGTCGGTCAGTTCGACGTGGTCGCCATGTGCTATCCGGACGAGTTGTCCGGTCCCGCGATCCTGGAGATGCTCGACCTAGCCGGAGTGCCCGTTGATGCAATCGATCGGGAACGACGGCACCCGTTGGTGGTCGGATGGGAAGAAGAGCCCAGAAACCCGGAGCCGTTGGTGCCATTCCTCGATGCCTATCTCCTCGGCGATGTAGAAGCCGCGATGAACGGAGTCATAGGGACGTTACGAGAGCACTCGGGGACCGAGCCGAATGGCAGGCCCGTCCGCCACGAAATCCTGGGCGAGTTGGCGCGCCAACCTGGCATCTATGTGCCGCGCACGGACGACTCCGATACGAGGACGAAACGGACGGGCCCGCCGGTCAAAGAAGTCGGCGCGCTTGAGGTCGTGGAGCGGGTCGACTGGCGGGATCTCGACCCGGCCCCCCACGGATACGTCGTCCCGCATCTCCAGGCCATGCCGGACCGGCCGACGGTCGAAGTGAGTCGCGGGTGCCCCCCGGATTGCGAGTGGCGCCGGTTGGGGGTGCATCTGGGTTCGTCCCGGAGCCGTGTCACCGAAACGGTCATCGAAACCCTGCGGGAGATGGTCCGGTCCACCGGGTTCCAGGAGGTGGCGCTGGGGGGCACATGTCTCCACGATCGAGCCGACGGTGTCCCGCTCGTTGGCGCAGCGCGGGACGCGAGCCGAGAGGCGAGGGCGCATCTGCGTCTCCCACCGCTGGCGCCAGCCGTCGGCAGCGCGGAGATCATCCAGACACTCCACGACGAGAAGGAGAACATCACCATCGGCCCGGTCGTGATCGGCGCGCAATCAGACAGGGAGTGGGAGGAGGCGATGGCGGGCGCGATCGCCGACGGGTCGGCGCGGGACGTTTTGGGGAACGTTCGCGTGACCGTCGCCCTTGGCCATCCCAAAGCCACCACCGATGCCACGGCTCGGGACCAGGCGGAACTGGCACGCTGGATACGTTCGCTCCCGGCTACTCGGGGTCAATTACGAGTTGGGATTTTGTTCTTCGTGCCCCGAGCGTTCGCGCCCATGGAGCGGGCGCCTCAGCTTGACCGCGCCGGGCTGGTCGATCAGGCGACCGCATTGAGAGGGGCGTTTGGTCGGAAGGTCTCGGTTTCGATGACACGGGAGGTCGGGGTGGCACAGGTCGAGGCCGCCATCGCCCGTGGTGGACGCGAGGTCTCGGAGGTGATCCGCCACGCGTGGAAGCTCGGACAGTACCTGGATGGAGCGGCCGAACCGGAAAGCGATGGCCTTTGGCGCCTCGCGTTCGATCAGGCCGGGGTGGATTTGGAAAAAGGCGCAACACGTAGGTTCTCGGATGCGGAGGCGCTCCCATGGGACCATCTGGAAGGCTGACGAGACCCTTTCTTCATCGGATGCCGGCCGTTCCGGCACGACCAATAGGGCCGGTCGTTAGACAGAAACCGTTTGGCCTGGTTGGCCGATGGTGATATCCCAGCCGGTTTCGGCTCGAAGCTCTTCAATGTCGCGACGAACGCCGGCCTCCGTTTGCGGAAATAGGTGGAGCGCGAGTACGCGCGGATTCCATCCGGTGGCGTCGACAAGCGATTGGATCTCCGAACGCAATGTGGCGGCGGTCATGTGGCCGGTCGCGCTTGCCCGCTCCGCCTGGGCGATCGGGAACGTCACTTCGGAGAGGAGGAGATCCGGCGGGGACTGTTCCAGGGTGGCCGAAAAGCCGGGGCCTGTGTCGCCGGTGTAGTAGAGCGAGCAACCGCCATTCGTAACGAGATATCCGACCGCCGGGGCGCTATGGAACGCGGGTAGCGGAATGATCGTGTGGTTGCCCAGCCGGATTTCATCGGACACACCGACCCGATGAAGCTCCACCAGGGGTGACCCGTCAGCGGCAATTCGGTCATGAAGTCGTGGGTGAGACACGCCGAAGTAGTTGTTGATCAGCACGTCGATGGTGTCGGTCGGCCCGTAGACGTTAAACGTGCCCGTCCGCCCTTCGTTTTGGGCCTTGTGCACTAACTCGGGCACGTCGCGGACGTGGTCGAAGTGGCGGTGGGTGAGCAAGACGTTCCGGATCCGGTCTTGCTGTTCGGTGTTGAGGGCTCTGGTCAGACTCCCCGCGTCAAGGGCGATCGTTTCATCGACGACGATGCTTGTCATCAGATGTTCGGCGGACTCGAAGTTGTGGAGACCCAGGATCCTTACTTGCATTGGGCGCGTCTCTTTCGCTTCGAAATCGATGGGGGGAACCAGCTACCAACTATTCTGCGACCGGTGCGTACACGGGTGAAATCGGCCCGCGCATCGGTCAGGGAGAAGTACGATCTTCGAGGTCCTGATATCGCTGGAGGTCGAGCACGTCGTTGCGGTTGGGAAGGTCCATCGTGTCATCGAGGACCGAGTCGGTGGTCCCGTGAGTCTTCAGGACTTGCAAGCCCCGCTCGACGGCCTTTGCCGCGACGCCGATGGCCAGGCCAGAGAAGCCGACGATCTTGTAGCCGATCGTTGCCAGCTCGCCGGCCGGAATCAACGGAGTGCGTCCGCCTTCGGTTAGGACCACCATCAGGGGGGCGTCTCTATCGATGAGGCCGGGAAGCCGTTCGAGGTCCTCCCGGGATCCGATCGCCGCGACGAACGCCGCGTCGGCCCCGGCGTCTAGGTAAGCCCGGGCTCGCCTGGCAGCGGCCTCGAGGCCTTCCGAATCGATGGCGTCGGTCCTTGCGATGATGGCGAAGTTTGGGTCGGCACGAGATTCCAGAGCAGCCGTCAGCTTTCCGACCATCTCGTCGATCGGAATTACCTCAGTGCCCGCAAGATGGCCGCATCGCTTGGGGTCCCGCTGGTCTTCCATGAACAGTCCCGCGACGCCGGCAGCTTCCAGGTCTCGGACCGTCCGTGCGGCCTGAAGCGGTCCGCCGTATCCGGTGTCGGCATCGGCAATCACCGGCAGCGAGATAGTGGCCGCGATCCGCCGGGCCTGGCCGACGACTTCTTCGCGGGACATCAACCCAACGTCGGGTACTCCGAGCAAGGAGGCCGCGACCGCCGAACCACTGATTCCAACGGCGGAGAACCCCGCGCGCTCAATCAGTCGGGCGGAGAAAGCGTCGTACGCGAACGGGACGACGAGCGGGCCGGACGTGGCGAGAAGCGTTCGAAGATCCTGGCGGGTGTCACTGTCCATCGTCGAAAGGGTCCGAAAGTTTGAACGGTGGCTTGCCGCGAAGGGCTCCTACCCGGCCGCAGCGACTAACGTTTCGAGTTGCGGCTGTAGCTCTTCCAGCGGCATGACGTCGGCGTACTTCTGGGCCATGTCGAACAAGTTGATCGCATGGGAGGCCTCACCGCGGTCCCACACGCAGTC
>CAZIBZ010000040.1:0-3593 GCA_964537445.1 uncultured Dehalococcoidia bacterium
GTTGTATCTGGATCTGACACGTTGCGTGACGGACCGCAGGACGCTCCGTTTCCCCTTGAGGGACCCGCTCTCGGGGAGTCGCATCTCGAGCAAGCAGTAGCCGACGGGCATCCCGCTTCCACTCCTCCGTCACATCCGACACACGTATCGATCGCCAATCGCCCCAGAATGACAGATGAGCAAGTCGCGCGCGAATAGGACCGGATTCGATCAGAATCGTATTGACGGCTTCGAAAACCCGTTCCTACAATCGGTTTTCAGTCTGCGGCGTCTTCAGCAGTGAGCGCCGAGCGAGGCCGTGGGGGCAGTGCGAGGACGGACGCCGACGGAGATTCCGGACGTGGTCGTGCAGCGGTTGCCGCACTATCTTCGGGCGCTCCGCGCCCTGCGCGACGACGGCACTGAAGTCGTCAGCTCTCAGGAGATGGGCGATGCGTTGAGTGTCACTCCGGCCCAGATCCGTAAGGATCTCAGCTACTTCGGACGCTTTGGAAAACAGGGTCGTGGCTACAGCGTCCCGCATCTCGTCTTGGACCTAACCCGGATCCTTGGCTTGGAACGCGCTTGGCCAGTGATCCTCATCGGGGCCGGTAGGCTTGGTCAGGCGATTGTGACCTACCCGGGGTTCACGCCGGAGGGCTTCCATATCCAGGCCGCTTTCGACACCGACGATGCTGTCATCGGTACTCAGATCGCTGACATCGAGATCCGGCCCGTCCAGGAGGTCCCGAAGTACGTCCGTCAGAAGGAGATCGAGATCGCGATCGTCGCCGTGCCGGGCGAACAGGCCCAGTCGGTGATTGACGGCCTCATAAAGGTGGGCATCCGTGCGATTGTGAACTACGCGCCTTCGAACCCCCGCGTGCCCAGTGGGGTCAGGGTCCGGACGATCGATCCGGTACAAGCGCTGCAGACGATGACCTTCCACCTGACCGATCAACGTCATCCGGAGCAGCCGGCCGCTCCGCGAGCGGCGAACGCTGCGAACCGTTGATAGCGGAGGGGTACTAACCCGTTCCCACCGCTGGTGGAACCCCGGTTCCTCGCCGTCGCCCACTCTTCTCTGCGACCTTGAGTCGTATGAGCGATCTCGTCAGAGCTGATTCCGCGCGGGCGACGTCCACATCCGTGATGGGAGCCCGCTCCGTCACCCGCTGCTGGGCTCTGTCCCGGGCCGCTTGCGCCCGCTCCACGTCGATCTCTTCGGCGTGCTCGGCCGCATCCGCCAATACGACGACCGACTCCGGCGACACTTGGGCGAATCCGCCGCTGGCCGCGATCGAGGTCTCCTCGCCGCTCTTCCGAGCCACGATCTCCCCCGCTTGAAGCGCCGTAACGATGGGTGCGTGCCGTGGCAATACGCCCAGCTGGCCATCGATCCCCGGGAGTACCACGACGTCAACGTCATCCTCATAGGTGACCCGGTCTAACGCAATGATTTGGAGGTGGGTTGGCATCGTCGTTACGCCTCCGCCAGCTCCTTCGCCTTCTCCACGGCCTCGTCGATGGTTCCAATCATGTAGAACGCCTGCTCCGGCAGCTCGTCATGTTGCCCGGACAGGATCTCCTGGAACCCTCGAACCGTCTCGCGGATCGCCACGTACTTACCGGGGGTCCCGGTGAATGCCTCGGCCACGAACATCGGTTGGGAAAGGAACCTTTGAATCTTGCGGGCCCGGGCAACCGTCAGTTTGTCTTCGTCTGACAGTTCTTCGAGCCCCAGGATCGCGATGATGTCTTGCAGCTCACGGTACCGCTGCAATACCCGTTGCACCGAGCGTGCAACTTCATAATGTTCCTCGCCGACCACATTCGGGTCGAGGATGCGACTGGTCGAAGTCAGTGGATCGACCGCCGGATACAGGCCCTGCTCAGCGATCGATCGCTCCAGGGCGATCACCGCGTCCAGGTGGCCGAAAGTGGTTGCCACGCCCGGATCCGTGTAGTCGTCCGCCGGTACGTAGATTGCCTGCACCGAGGTGATGGAGCCGGTCTTCGTCGACGTGATCCGTTCTTCCAGATCGCCCATCTCGGTGCTCAGAGTTGGTTGGTATCCAACCGCCGACGGCATCCGTCCGAGCAATGCGGACACTTCCATGCCCGCCAGGATGTACCGATAGATATTGTCGATGAAGACTAGGACGTCCTGGTTCTCGACGTCGCGGAAATACTCCGCCATCGTCAAGCCCGTCAGTGCGATCCTCGCCCGAACTCCGGGCGGCTCATTCATCTGGCCGAACACGAGTGCCGTCTTGTCGATGACCCCGGAGTCACGCATCTCGTGCCAGAGGTCGTTCCCTTCACGGGACCGTTCTCCCACTCCGGCGAACACCGAGAACCCGCCGTGTTCGGTCGCGATATTTCGGATCAGCTCCAGAATGATTACGGTCTTGCCGACACCCGCACCGCCGTAGGCGCCGATCTTTCCTCCGCGCGTGAATGGCGTGACCAGATCCAGAACCTTGATCCCGGTTTCCAACATCTGGGTGCTGGTTTCCTGTTCATCGAAAGCAGGAGGTTTGCGGTGGATCGGCCATGTTTCCTCGGCAGCCACATCTCCAAGGCCGTCGAGCGGTTCGCCAAGGACGTTGAACAACCGGCCCAGAGAAGGCCGCCCGACGGGGACCGCGATCGGCCTCCCCGTGTCCGTAACCTCGGCGCCACGCTGGAGTCCCTCGGTGGCTCCCATCGAGAGACACCGGGCCCAGTTGTTCCCGATATGCTGCTCGACCTCGAGCACCACGGGCGATCCGTCCTCGCCGGGGACGGTAACGGCGTTGAAGATCTCCGGCAGATCCCCGGGCGGGAACTCCACGTCCACGACCGTTCCGATGATTTGGATTACTTTCCCGTTGGCCATTGATTCACCTCACACAACGCTGGGCGCGTGTCCGCCGTTTCTGGCGCCGAAGAGCGCGCCAAGGTCGATCTCATCAAGACTGTCGATCACATGGTCGGCCTCGGACAGGTCCAGGCCGCCTCCTGAGTCGGTGCGCAGGGCAAAAACCCACATCCCTGCTCGTTTGGCCGAAGTGATACCGGACGGAGAATCCTCGATCGCCACCGCCCTCGCCGGGTCGATTCCAGCCTGATCGGCTGCCGCCAGGAACACATCGGGCTCCGGCTTGAACTTCCCCACGTCTTCGGCACTCACGACGGCGCCGAAGAAAGTGTCAAGTCCCAGGGTTGCGATCTTGAGGTCCAGCCACTTCCGGCGAGACGAGGTCGCAACCGCACGTTTGATTCCGAGTTCGCCAACCGTGTCCAGCAGAACGCGAGCCTCCGGCCGCAGTTGCAGACGTGATGGCAGGACCCGCTCCAGCCGGTCGTCGTAGGACGCCTTCAGCTCTGCATGAGTCGCTGACAACCCGTAGCGGTCCCCGAGCGTTGGCCACGTGTAGTCGGCAAACTTGCCGATGAACTCCTCGTAATCCACTGCGGATAACGGTTTCACCTTGAAGTCGCTGAGGACCGAGTTGATCGTCTCCAGATAGATCGGCTCGGTGTCGATCAGCACACCGTCGAGGTCGAATACGATCCCCGACGCGTTCCCAGTCATCACTTTCTCGGTCATCTATGACGACTCGAACGTG
>CAZIBZ010000041.1:0-7408 GCA_964537445.1 uncultured Dehalococcoidia bacterium
CCCCGGCCGGCTCTCGATCTCACCCAGGGCCGAGTAGCGGACCACCTGGAAGAACGTGTTCGCGATGACCTCCTGCATGGAAACCTCGACGAACTGTCCGCGCCCGGTCTTCTCTCGGGCGATCACGGCCAGCATCGCGCCCATCGCCGCGTGGAGCGACCCCATCTGGTACCCCTGTTGAGCGGGCGCCATACAGGGTGCGCGCTCGTCGTCCCCCTGGATGGTCATCATCCCGCCCATCGCCTGGACGTGAAGGTCGATGGCCTTGTACCCGCTGTGAGGACCGTCTAGACCGAACGGCGTCAGTGAGAGGTAGATGAGCCTAGGGTTGATCTCCCGGAGAGCGGCATATCCGACGCCGCGATTGTCCATGCTCCCCGGCGCAGACGTCTCGATCAGGATGTCGGAGGTGGCAGCGAGTTGCTTGAGCGCCTGCCGTCCGTCTTCCGAATCGATATCCACCACGACCCCACGTTTGTTCGCATTGAAGTTGGCGAAGACGAGACTCCGCTCTGGATCACGGATGCCTCCGGCGAATGGCGAGAGGTTCCGGGCCGGGTCCCCGCCCGGCGGCTCAATCTTGATGACGTCCGCCCCCATGTCGGCGAAAAGGCGGCCAACGTAGTGCCCTTCCAACCCCGCGAGATCGAGAACTCGAAGTCCGGCTAGCGCCTGTGGCATCCGTTCACCTCTTTGCGGTCCGACTTCGTCCCTCTTCAGGTTGCGGCGCGCGCAGCCGCCTCTCGGATCGCGCGCGCCGTCAGGACTCGTGTCAGATGTTCGCGATAGTCAGCCTGCCCATGAAGGTCGGAAAGGCATTCGATGCCCTCCGCGGCATGCGCGGCGGCGGCGGCGATGTTCTCGCCGTTTGGTTCCTTCCCCCGAAGTTCGTCCTCCACGCGGCCAGCTCTTGACGCCCGGGGTCCTGCGCCGGTGATTCCCACCGTCACGTCTTCGACTCGGCCTCCAGCATCGAGCTGCACCCGTGAGGCGACTCCCACGATGGCGAAATGAGAGGCCTTGTTCGCGAACTTGTGATACGACCCTCCCGTCCTTGGCAGATACGCCGGGACAGAAACCTCCGAGATCAGATCGGCCTCGCCAAGGTTGGTGTAGAAAGCGTCGATCAGAAGCGAATCGAACTCTTCCTCACGGGTCCCGCTGGCCGATTGCACCGTCACCCGGGCACCCAGCGCCTCGAGCGTCGCCGGGTAGTCGGCGGCCGGGTCGGCATGGGCAACGCTCCCGCCGATAGTTCCTCGGTTTCGGACCTGGATGTCGGCGATCTCCGCCGCCGTGTCGGCCAGCAGCGGACACGCCTGGCGTACGATCGTTGAACTCGCGACCTGGGCATGGGTTGCCAGCGCACCGATACGCAGACGATCCCCATCCAGCCACACCTTTGACAATTCGTCGCGCACCCGCTTCAGGTCGACAAGCACCCCGGGCTGGGCCAACCGCAGCTTCATCATCGGCAGCAGGCTGTGGCCACCGGCGATGAGCTTCCCCTCACCGGGGTTGTCGGCCAGAGCCTTGATGGCTTCTTCGACGGTCTCCGGGACGCGGTAGTCGAACGCGGCGGGAATCATCGGCGGTCTCCATTCGCGGTGCGAGCGTTCTCGATCGCGCGCCAAACTCGCTCAGGCGTCAACGGCATGTCAATATCACCCACCCCGAACGGTCGCAGAGCATCCACGACCGCGTTCACCACCGCTGGCGGTGCACCCGTCGTTGGCCCTTCGCCCATACCCTTCACGCCGAGCGGGTTCGTCGGTGACGGCGTCTCGATCGTCGTCGTCACGAACTCCGGCGTCATTTCCGCCGTAGGGAGCGCGTAGTCCATCAGAGAGCCCGACAGGAGCTGGCCGTTCTCGTCATAGACGATGTTCTCGTAGAGGGCCTGGCCGATCCCCTGAAGCGCGCCCCCATGGACCTGGCCTTCGACGATCATCGGGTTCACGACAACCCCCTGGTCGTCCACGCAGAACAGCTTCTGGAGGTCGACGTCCCCCGTGTCGGCGTCCACCTCGACCACCGCGACGTACGTTCCGGAGTTGAACGTCAAACGCGTGGGTTGATAGAAACTCGACTCGTCTAGGCCCATCTCCATCCCTTGTGGCCTGGTCAGAAGCGAGTTGGCCGCGGCTGCGATATCGGCGACCGAGAGGCGGCGGTCCGGCGCACCGCTCGACGAGAAGTTGCCTCCTTCGAACGTGACCTCGCTCTCTTCGATTCCGAGCAAATTGGCCGCGATCAACCGCATCTTCGTCATTACCTTGTGTGCCGCCTGGAAGATCGCGGTCCCGCCAACGACCATGTTTCGGCTGGCAAAGGTCCCGGTGCCGTGGGCAACGGCCCCAGTATCCCCCCAGACCACGTCGATCCGATCGACTTCTACTTGGAGGACGTCAGCAACGACTTGCGAGAACGTCGTCGCGGTGCCTTGCCCATGTGGTGACGACCCTGTGTATAGCGTGACCTTCCCGTCTTGGTCTACTCGCACCCTTCCCCACTCTGGCATCGACATCCCAGGGTTGCCCAGTGCGGTGGTGCTCCCTTGGGCCCCGCCTGACCCGGACGCCTCTGGAGTTCCGGTGACGTCGATGCTCAGCGAAGATGGCCCGAACCCTCCGGTCTTTATCCACGAAGAGAGGCCGATCCCTATGTGGCGTCCCTGCCCACGCATCTGTTCCTGCTCCGCGCGGAGTCCCCGATATCCACTGATCTCAAGTGCGGCGTCCAGACCCTTTTCATACTCCCCGCTATCGAGGATCTCCCCTGCGGCCGTCACGTAGGGAAACGCGTCTGGTTGGACGAAATTCCTGCGTCGTATCTCTGCCGGGTCTATTCCGAGTTCGGCGGCCAGCCGGTCCATCTCCCGTTCAATCAGGTGGATCCCTTCCGGCCGGCCGTAGCCTCGGTATGCCCCTTCGGGTGTGTGGTTCGTATACACGGCGTGAACATCGAGGTCGATGTCCGGGATCGCATACCCGCTCAGAGCGATCATCGCCGAGGTGATGAAGATGCTGGGGGTCCCGCCCTTCGGATACGCCCCCAGGTCGCCGACGTGGCGCAGCCTGATGCCGGTGATCACACCCTCGCGCGTCGCGGCGATCTCGATGTCGGATACCTTCCCGCGAGCATGGCTCAACGCCACAAACTCTTCGGAGCGCGTGCCCACCCACTTCACGGGGAGCCCCAATTCCTTGGATGCCGCGGCTATCAACAGGTATTCGACCTCGCCGGAGTGCTTGGCGCCGAACCCTCCTCCCACGTCTGGGGCGACGCTCCTCACGTCCTTGAAGGGGATGTCCAGGGCTTCTGAGAGCTGCTCGCGGAGATCATGGGCGGATTGGTTGGAAGCCCAAACGGTCAGTTTTCGTTCTACCTTGTCCCAGTACGCGATCCCGGCTCGGGGTTCCATCGGGACCGCGTGGATCCGTTGGTTCACGAAGTGGTCGCGGAGGATGACCTCCGCCTCTTCGAACGCCTGGTGCACGTTCGGAGTACTCTTCCGCCAGACGAGGGCACCGTTCTCGCGGTCCTCGTGGACGCGCGGTGACCCGTCCCGCATCGCGTCCACGACCTCGTTCGCTGCCGGCAGCACCTCGTAATCGACCAGGATCGTATCGGCAGCATCACGTGCCGCATAACGGTCCGTGGCAACCACGATCGCGACGATCTCGCCCGAATAGCGGGCCTTGTCCACGGCCATCAGGTAGAACGGAGCGGGGTCGGCGCCGTACGCAGCGAGTGGAACCGAGGGAAGCGGGTGATACCGCGGGTGGATATCGGTCCCGACGATCACCTTCAGAACGCGAGAGTCCGCCTCGGCTGCAGAGGTGTCGATGTTGTTGATCCGCGCGTGCGCATGGGGACTCCGGACGAAATGCGCCCAGACCGTTCCGGGGGGTTCGATGTCTTCCGAATACGCGCCCTGGCCCAGCAGGAGCCGTTCGTCTTCTTTCCGAGCGACGGACCGGCCGACTTGCTTCTCCGACGTGCTCGTCATGACGACGCCCCGCTGGAAAGAGACTCGGCGGCGAAAGAGATCGACTTCACGATGTTCTGATAGCCGGTGCAGCGACAGAGATTCCCCGCCAGCGCATGCCGGATCTCCGCGTCGGTCGGATGGGGGTTTTCAGCAAGGAAGGCCTTGGTCAGCATCACCATCCCCGGCGTGCAGAAACCGCACTGGAGCCCGTGGTTCTCCGAGAACGCCTGTTGGATCGGGTGTAGCTCCCCGTCCTCGGACGCCATGCCCTCGATCGTCTCGATCCGCGCACCGTCGGCTTGGACCGCCAGCAACGTGCACGACTTGATGGCCGCCCCGTCGATGATCACGGTGCAGGCCCCGCACTGGCTCGTGTCACAACCGACGTGCGTCCCCGTGTATCCGAGGCGGTCTCGGATCGCATGCACCAGGAGCAGCCGCGGCTCGACTTCGAGCGTGTGCTCCGTCCCATTGATCACGATCGTGATAGAAACGTCATTTGCCATGCCCTACCCCCGTATGGCCCGCGGCTTACCCGCCGCTTGATCGACGCGCCGATGCTACTGCGGGCACTTCAACCGGTCAACGAAAGGACATTCGGAAGTACCATGGCCGTCCGAATGAATCGGAGCGGGTGACTGACATGACCGAACCACACGAACTGACTGCGGCCAATGCGGCGCGGGCGATCAAGGGCGGATCGCTCACGTCGGCGGCACTGATCGCCGCCCTGACCCAACGATACGAGACCTTCGACAAAACGCTGCAGGCGTGGGAATTGTTCGACGTCGAAGGAGCAACGGGGTCTTCCACCTCGACGCCGGCCGACACTTCGTCCCAACGACTCCCGTTGGACGGCGTCCCATTCGCGGCCAAAGACATCTTCGACGTCGAGAAACTTCCTACGGGTGCTGGCTCGCCGATCTATCGGGGCTGCGTCGCCGAACGGGATTCAACCGTCGTTTCTCGGCTGAGGGATGCCGGCGCGGTCCCGCTTGGGAAGACGGTCACGACAGAGTTCGCCTTCCTCGAACCCTCCCGGACCGTCAATCCCTGGAACCGATCGGCGACCCCGGGCGGATCGAGCAGCGGGTCGGCCGTCGCCGTCGCATCACGAATGGTCCCGTTCGCGCTCGGGTCTCAGACCGCGGGGTCGACCCTGCGTCCGGCCGCCTACAACGGCGTCGTCGGGTTCAAGCCGACTTACGGGCGAATCAGCCGAGCCGGCGTGTTTCCTCTGGCTTGGACGCTCGACACCATCGGCATCATCTGTCGATCGGTCGAGGACGCGGCACTGGTACTCCAGCAGGTCGCCGGCGCCGACCGGTTCGACTCGCTCAGCGCGAAGGAGCCTGTGGACGACTACGTCGAAGATCTGACACGCCTGCCGGGCAACCCACCGACGATCGGCGTGCTACAGGATCAGTTCGTGTTTAGCCGGTCCTCCGGCGAAGTCGGTGTCCACGTTCAGGAGACCGTCGACAGGCTCCAGGCAACGGGCGCGACAGTCGTCGACGTTCGTCTCGACGCGGAAATCGACACAGCCATGGAATCGCACGTCACCGTTATGGCGACCGAGGCCGCCGCGATCCACCGCGCGACCCTCGCGGACCATGCAGGCGACTACAGCAACGTCATGCGGGAATTCGTCGAACGGGGAGCCGCGATATTCGGAGCGGACTACCTCGATGCCCAGCGACTCCGGCTCAGCTTCGGCCGCGCAGTCGACGCCCTCCTCGACCGATGCGACGTCGTTCTGACGCCGTCCACCCCGACCCCCGCCCCGCGCAGCCGGGAGACCACGGGTGACCCGTCCTTCCAGACGCCGTGGACGTTCGCTGGCGTCCCCGCCATCAGCATCCCCAGCGGCCTCAGCGAGGACGGACTCCCGTTCGGCATCCAGCTGATCGGTCCCAGGTTCGCCGAGGGATCGTTACTCCGAGCGGCGGCATGGTGCGAAAGAGCCCTCGACGTCACGCTGGAGCCCGACCTGGCCCGCTTCCTCAGCTAGTCGGCCCCATCCCCACCTCGGACCGGTACCAGTCCAGCACGTCACCCCCGGTCATGAACGCGACGCCGTCGTGTTGCTTGATGTATTGGAAGATCCGCTCGAAGTACCCGATCCGGTGCGGCACCCCCGAGATATACGGGTGCACCGCGACCGCCATCACGCGCGCGTTGTCCGCACCCTCCCGGTACAGAGTGTCGAACTGGTCGCGCGATCGTTCTAAAAGTTCCGGAGCACGGTGGTGTTGGTCGATATGGATCGGGATATCGTTCAGCTCCAGCGTGTACGGGATCGACGTCAGCGAACCTGTCCGGACGTTGATCGGGAACGGCTGGTCGTCCGCTACCCAATCGCAGACGTACTCGATCCCCTCTTCCGCCAGGATGTCCGGCGTCTCGAACGTCTCGGCAAGACCCGGCCCCATCCAACCGCGGGGTGCCGTCCCCGTCTTCTCCCGGATCGTATCGATGGTCCGACGAATAACCGCCCGTTCGTCCTGTTCGACGTTGAGGACCCGCTGGACGAACCCGTGGCCCATGATCTCCCAGCCCGTAGCGGTTGCCGCGTCCACGATCTGCGGGTACGAATCGCAGACCGATGCGTTCAGGCTCACCGTCGCGCGGATATCGTGTCGGTCCAACACTTCTTTCAACCGCCAGAATCCCACACGGAGCCCGTACTCGGCCCAGCTCCAGTTCGGGACGTCTGGAGTCACGGTGACCCCCTGCGGCGTCGGCAGCACCCGCCGCGCCATCGGCTCGTTGATGTCCCACTCCTCGACGTTCACGACCACCCACAGGGCAACGCGCGCGCCACCGGGGAGCTTCAGAGGCTGCCGGTCAACGATCGGGGAATAGTCCAATCGGTTCGTCATGCTTTCACGGATGCCACCTGTTACCCCGAATCGCGAGCTTCGTCGCCGATAGCGGTGAAGAACTGGCCCATCAGCACTCGGGTCGCCGTCTCGATCATCCGAGACCCGACCTGCGCCAGCACCCCGCCCACCTGTGCGTCCCCCTCGACGCTCACCCGCGTCCCGTTCTCTGTCTCGGAAAGGGTGATATTCCCGGTCCCTCGGACGAACCCGGTCGGCCCCTGCCCGTCCAGTTCCATCGTGTACGCCTCACCATCGTTGAGATCGGACAATTTCACCGTGCCGGAGAACCGACCGCGGATCGGCCCGATACCCGCCGACAGGGCCGCCGCGAACTTCCCGGTTTCACCGGAGGGTTCGAAGTTCTCGCACCCGGGGATCGTGCGGCGGAGCACCTCCGGGTCGTGCAGCATGCGCCACACGACCTGCCTGGAAGCCGCCACGTCATGGCTGTTGGAGATCTTCAAGCAAGCCCCTCTCGAACCGGTACTCTACACCGCCGTTCTTCGGATTTCGCCGAAAAACACCCGAG
>CAZIBZ010000042.1:0-3242 GCA_964537445.1 uncultured Dehalococcoidia bacterium
GCGGACCGGGCATCCTCCACATCGAGGCGTCCTTGTGAAACAGATCGTTGCTCCCAGGTCCATCAACGCCTGGTTCCAATCGGCGGTCTTCGACTCGTTTGCAGGCGTTGATTCCTCCGCCACCCGCCAGGCTTCGGAAGCGGACATTGGCGCCGGTCCCGAGGTGACCCGTCCCAGCACCCTCTGAATGTTCGTATCCAGGACCGCCACACGCCGACCGAATCCGAAGCAAGCGACAGCCGCAGCGGTATACCGGCCGACACCAGGAAACCCCCGGAGCGTTTCTTCGTCCGACGGCACGATCCCCGCGTGATCGGAGGAGATCAGAATGGCGGTCCGGTGGAGGTTCACCGCTCGCCGGTTGTACCCCATCCCCGATCAGGCCCGGATGACATCCGCCACCGGCGCCTCGGTCATGTTGGCTACCGTCGGGAATCGCTCGATGAACCGCTGGAACACCGGTTCAACGCGACTGACCTGTGTTTGCTGCAGCATGAACTCGGCCACAAGGACCTTGTACGGGTCGGAGACCCGTCTCCAGGGCAGGTCTCGACGCGCCGATCGATACCAACCGAGCAACATGTCGTGAAACATGGATTGCTGCGCGGTTGCCTTCGTCACTGGTAGCCCAGGTGCTCCAGGTCTCGTTCAGAGAACCCCATGTGGTGCCCTAATTCGTGGAGCACCGTTTTTCGTATCTCTTCGACGGTCGCCTCGCGGCTCAGACCAAGCGCCTCGATCGGGCGCTGAAATATCGAGATCTTGTCCGGAAGACTGCCACCCATCCCGTATCCGTCGCGATCGGTCAGCGGGATCCCTTGGTAGAGCCCGAGCAGGCCATACGGCCCGTGGCTGTGTGGATCGTCCTCACCGATGGAGATCTGCTCCTCGTCCGGCCAGTCCTCGACGACGATGGCGACGTTGTCCAGCTGCTGTTCGATCTCTGGTGGAACGGACCGTAGTGCGCGCATGACCAGGCGCTCGAACTCCGACCGTCTCATGCGTCGCTCCATCGAGCTGAGTATAGTCACGAGGCCGCCGTCGACAGCCTTCGGACATATACGGATTGGTTGACGCCAGATACGCGGCGAACCTACAATCGCTTGGCTTACGAGCTCGTATCAGGGTTCGTCTTCGGACGGCCCAAATCGTTTCGGGGGAGGAGATTCGCTTATGACGTTGAAAGGAAAAGCCGCAATAGCCAGCGTCGGTTGGACTCCGGCGCGGCGCAGTTGGCCGGATAAGTCCCAGAAGGGGATGCAGGCCGACGTCGCCGCGATGGCGATTGCGGATGCCGGCCTCCGTAGGGAGGACATCAACGGTCTGGCGACCGAGTCGCCGGGCGGTGAGGACGCGAACAACTGGCCGGCGATCATGTCCGACTACCTCGGACTGAAGACGACGATGGCCAGTGGTATTAACAACATGGGCGCGACCGGGGCGACGGGAATCGTCCTTGCGTCCACGTGGATCGCAACGGGCTTGGCGGACACCGTGCTCGTCCTGCTTGGTGGAAACCAGGGGACGCAGCCTCGCGTCGCACCCCGGCCCAATCCGTTCGTTGACCCGTACGGTCCTGTCGTCGCGGCCAACGGCTGGTACGCCCAGATCGCTCGCCGCCACGCATACGAGTACGGCACAACTGACGAGCAGCGCTTCAGGGTCGCGGCGGACCAGCGGACGAACGCTCTGGTCACCCCGGGTTCGGCTTTCGCTGGCCAGCCCGTTACGGTCGAGGATGTTGGCAACTCCCGCCTGATCGCGGATCCTCTCCATCTTCTGGAGTGCGTGATGCCGTGCGCTGGCGGCGGCGCCGTCATCGTTACCACGCCTGAGAAGGCCGCCGCGATGCCGCACAAGCCGGTCTACCTGGCGGGTGCCGGGCACCACACCGACCACAACGACCTGACTTGGGCTGAGAGGATCACCAGGTCTCCAGCCGTCGTTTCCGCAAAGCGGGCGTTCCAGATGGCCGGGTTGAACCCGACCGACATGGACTTCGCCCAGATCTACGACTGCTACACCATCACCGTCATGATCACCCTCGAGGACTCCGGCTTCATGCCGAAGGGCGAGTCCGGCCCGTGGTATGCCGAGCACGACACCACCTACAAAGGTGACTTCCCGGTCAATACGCACGGCGGTCAACTCTCCTACGGCCAGCAAGCCGGAAACACCGGTGGTTTCTCACAGGTGATGGAAGCCGCGCTGCAGCTCCAGGGCCGCGCCGGCGAGCGTCAGGTCGAGCGGAACCGAGTTGGCTTCGTAAACGGTTGAGGCGGTATTCTGAGCAAGTTTTGCTCACTCGTCCTCACCAACGACAAGGATCTCGCGTAAACGACGCTGTCGAACACGATCGACACGACAACGGATAAGGAGTAAGGATGGCACAGGCACCCCCGCAACCCCGCAAGCCGATCCCAGTGGCCGACGCGGTAACGCAGCCTTTCTGGGACGGGACCAAAGAGGGCGAGCTCCGCGTCCAGCGGTGCCAGGCCTGCAACAACAGGTTCTTCTACCCACGTGAGCGCTGCCCGACATGCTTGTCAGACAAGCTCGAGTGGGGAGCGGTCAGCGGCAAAGGTCGGATTTACAGCTTCATCGTCGTCCGGCAGCCCGGCAACCCGGCGTTCAACGACGACGTCCCGTACATCTACGCGCTCGTCCAGTTGGACGAGGGCATGCGAATGAACGGAAACGTCAAAGTCGACGACGTCGAAAGTGTCAACATTGATGACCGTGTCGAGGTCTACTTCGACAAGCTGAGCGACGACATCTACCTGCCGCAGTGGCAGCCCGCGTAACGCGACCGAAATAGCGAAGCGCCGAAAGCGGTGGATCCTCCGGGGTTCACCGCTTTTTCGTTGTCATCGGACTATTCAGCAGTGGGCCGTAAACCCAGGGTCCGACACCGACCAAGTGCATGAAAAACGGCGGGCTCATGACAGGCCCGCCGTTTCATTCTGCGGCTTAACAACTGAACAGTGGAAAGAAGGTGGTCATCCGTCAAGAGTTTGTGTTTGTTGGGCCAACCCAGTTGGCCCGGGATCCTCGGCTTCCGTTTTGCGCTTTCTGCCATCGGACCGGGGCTCCCTCCGCTCATCTCCCGAAGGAGTTGGAAGAGCGGGTCATGCCCACAGCGTCCGATCTAGGAAAGGCGTCTACCGACCGACCTGGGAGTGATCCTCCCGTAGAAGGAAACTCCTTAGAAAGGAGGTGATCCAGCCGCACCTTCCGGTACA
>CAZIBZ010000043.1:0-6047 GCA_964537445.1 uncultured Dehalococcoidia bacterium
TCGATGACGCGATCGTCGTCGTCGACACGTTTGGCATCTTCTTCAAGCTGATCATCCTTGGCGCTGTCTTCCTGGTCGTTCTGGCATCGCATGACTACGTGCGAAAACTGGAGTGCTGGCAGGGTGAGTACTACGCGCTGATCCTTCTGGCCGCGACCGGGATGATGTTGATCGTCTCGGCCCAGGAATTGATGACGATCTTCCTGGCACTCGAGGTCCAGACCTTCGCGTTCATTGCGCTGACTGCGCTTCTGAAGGATGGACGGTCGGCAGAGGCAGGCCTGAAGTTCCTGGTGATCGGAGCGATCAGTACGGCCGTCATGTTGTACGGGATGGCGTTCTTGTTCGGCCTGTCCGGAACGACGTTCCTGCAAGGGATCGGCCAACACGTCGTATCGATCGTCGACGCAGGAGAGGTTGGCGAGGGCTTGGTCTTGGCGATGGCAGCGGTGTTGCTGCTGGCCGGGTTCGGGTTCAAGATCTCCAGCGTCCCGTTCCAGATGTGGGTACCGGACGTCTACGAAGGTGGTCCGACTCCGGTTGCCGCGTTGTTGTCTGTCGCCTCGAAAGCCGCCGGCTTTGCGGTGTTGATCCGCGTGTTTTCCATCGCGTTCGGCGAGGCTGGCCTTGATTGGTTGAACTGGCCGGTCCTGATCGGCATCCTCGCCGTCGTCTCAATGACAGTCGGGAATATCGTCGCGATCGCGCAAACGAACCTGAAGCGACTGCTCGGGTACAGCACGATCGCCCAGGCGGGGTACCTGCTTATCGGCGTCGCCGCTTTGACCGGTGGTGGCGAAGACGGGTTCGAACTCGCGCTGAGCGGGGTGTTGTTTTACCTGGCCGCCTATGCGGTCACGAACCTCGGCGCGTTCATCGCGATCATCGGTCTCACGAACCCGGCCAGAGGTGAGACCATCGGCGATCTCGCCGGTCTTGGTCGGCGAGAACCTTTCATGGCCTTGGTACTGACGCTTTGCCTTGTTTCGCTTACCGGCCTGCCACCGACCGCGATCTTCGTCGGCAAGATCTACATCTTCTTCGGGGCGGTAGAGAACGGGTTGTGGGTTCTCGCTCTCGCTGGGGTGCTGAATAGCTTCGTGTCCGCCTACTACTATCTGCGACCGGTCCGCTCCATGTTCGTGGCCGAGTCGCCAACGGAGTCTGACCAGGACCGAGAACCGTCACCTCGGCCTTCCATGGCGCTCCGGGCTTCACTGGCAGTGACCGCTGCCGGGGTGATCCTGCTTGGCATCCTGCCACCGTGGGTGATCAACCGGGCTTCCGAGGCGGCGATATCCATTGCGCCGTAGCGACGCTGGTTGGGGTTGCCTTATCCTGAGTCCACTTCTTCACGGGGGACCAATTCGACTGGGAGGCTCTTCATGTTCGACCGGATTCACCACGCAGGACTCGCCGTAGGTGACCTCGATGCCGCCAAAGGCATCTTCGCGGATGCACTTGGTTTGCGCGTAGACACGACCCGATCTCCGTATCCGGGAGGGCGTCAGCAGCGAGGGGCGGATCCTACTGACATCCTTGATATACCGATCGGAAACTCTGAGCTGGAGTTGAACGCCGCAGCGGCTCCCGGGTCAGGAGTTCACCGATTCGTCGAAGGGCGGGGCGGTGCAGGGGCGCTGCACCACATCTGCCTCCACACGACCAATGTGGTGGATGACGTCGCCCACCTGCGGGCCTCCGGCCTAACGCAGATCGCTGCTTCACCGGAACAGTTGGAGTCCGGTGAGCCTTGGAAGACGGTGGCTTTTTTCCATCCCCGAGACTGCCTCGGGATACTGTTCGAGATTTGGCCGACAGACAACCACCGCGTCGGCGATAGCAGCCAGGGCGAAGGGATCTTCACAAGCCTTCATCACATCGGAGTGGTCACGGCCGACCTCGAACGCGCCCGGCAGTTCTGGACCAACACGATAGGGCTCAGGGTCGATACGCTGCGGTCCCCGATCGGCACCGGACGTCACGACAATAGCGACAACGTCTCCGTGCTGGACATTCCCATCGGCGACGGCGAGATCGAATGCATCAAGCCGAATGACGGGACGAGTGGAACCGCGAAGTTCCTCGAGAAGTACGGTGCTCGTGCCGGCGGGACGATGCACCACATCGCTGTCGGGACACGAGACGTGAAATCAGCCGCAGAACGACTCCAGTCTCATGGAATGGAGTTGATCGGCGCACCGACGGACGAGGAGGCTTGGGTCCATCCGAAGAGCGCCGCCGGGATACTGATGGAGATCGTGAAAGACGGATAGCCCTCGGGAACCCGACGCCGGGGAAGCGTCGAATCCAACGTGATTGAACAAGCGGGGTCGTTCCATCCGAGCGACCCCGCAACCTTTCGACCGAGTCGAAACGGACGATACGAGGGGTGAGCGATGCGCCTGAACCTGGCGGTGCACCTGATCGAGGAGATCCGGTTTGACGACCGGACCGATCTGAACGGTTCCACGCTGCTGATTGACCGTGATGAACTGCGGAGCGTATTGATGGCCGACTCTCGGATCCGCGGAGTCGATACAGAAATCGCTCACCCTGGCGAGTCTGCCATGGCTGGATTCATATTCGACATCATCGAACCCCGGGCCAAGGCGGACGGTGCCAGCAACTTCCCGGGGATCCTGGGGCCGTATGCACCGACGGGGAATGGGACCACGAAAGCGCTGCGAGGCGCCGCGGTTACAACGCTCGACGAAGGAAGTATTGCCGGCGGGAAGGTGCTGGTGATGGCCGGCGATGCCACGGACTCCAGCCCGTACGCGACGTTGAATCACCTGGTGATCACGCCACACGTCGACGCGAACGAGTCGCGTGCCTCGACCATGAACGCGTTGAAGACCGCCGGCCTCCGCGCTGCAACCTACGTTGCCGAGACCGCGACGCGGGGGAAGGCAGCTTCCACCGTCGAGTCGTTCGAACTCGAGGACGGCGTTTCTCAACTCGGTGACCAGAGGGACAAGCCCCGGGTCGCGTTCATCGGGCAGGTGCATGGGCATCAACACATGATCGAACGCGGAGACCACATCGTATACGGGAGCGACCTCGTTGGAGGGCTGCCAATCATGCTGCACCCGAACGAGTGGTTGGATGGGGCGGTTGCCTTGTCCTACTGGAACAACCACCCGGAGGAAACCTACTTCCACCAGAACCACCCAGTGATCCTGGAGCTTTACGGACGTCACCAGGCGGGGGAGATCACTTTCGCTGGGACCATCGCGGTCGCGGCCGCTTCGGACGAGGACGATCGGGAGCGGAACTGCATGATGGCCGCGAACCTCGCGAAGTGGACCTTGAACGCGGACGCGGTCGTCCTGACGAAATACGGCGGGGGTGCGCCTCACGCCGACATGGGACAGACCGCACGGCACTGTGAAAACCTTGGGATGCGGACCGCGGTGATGGTGAGCGACGCTTCCGGAGACCGGACGCTGGAATCGGCATACATGTTCAACTATCCAGAGGTCGACGCCGTCGTCTATGTTGGTGGAACCGGCACCCAGTTCGCGCTTTCCATGGAGAGGGTCATCGGCGGCAACCCCACCGTGGAGGCCACGCTCGGTGCGATGGAGACGGTGGCCTCGCGCAGCGTGGTCGGCGTCGCGAACCAGCAAGGAGCCGCGAGGGTTCGCTCCACGGTCTGGTAGGCGCGAGGTGCGACCGGTGTTGGTGATCACGAGGGCCGCTGTATACTGATTGCCGTTGTCGTTCAGTGTGGCTGAATCGAGCGCTCCCGCGAGGGCACCCCGTTGAGACAGATCGGGATTCTCTATCAATCGCATCTTGAGCAGGCCACGCGCCTGGCCGATGCGCTGGACGAGCACGCGCGACTGTTGGGGAAGAAGGTCTGGCGCCGCTCATCCTGGGATGAGGACGTTGCGGACCAGGACGTCAGCGAGACCGAGTTGATCGTGAGCGTTGGCGGCGACGGGACGCTGCTGCGCGTGACACGTGTTGCGGCGCCGTGGGGCATCCCGATCCTCGGCGTGAACGCCGGCCGCCTTGGTTTTCTCACGGAGATCGAAGGGTCCGACGCCCTTACGGCGCTCCCCGAAATCTTCCAGGGTCGTGGATGGATGGAGGAACGCACCATGCTCCTCGTCCAGCGTGACGGGGTTCCTCACTACGCGATGAACGAGGCCGTCATCTCGCGAGGCGCACCCGTTCGCGTCGTCCAGATCAGCGTCCGGGTGAACGGCGAAATCCTGACCGATTTCCGAGGAGACGGGCTGATTGTCGCGACTGCCACCGGTAGCACGGGCTACAACCTGTCGGCTGGTGGGCCGGTATTGCCTCCGGAAGCTCCGTACATGATCGTGAAACCGGTTTCGTCGCATCCGGTATCTGAAGCGCCGTTGCTCATCGACCCCTCGTGCCATCTGCATATCACGGTTCGGACCGATCATGGCGCGGTGTTGAGCATCGACGGACAGGACGACTACGAGATGGATGACGGTGGCGAGATCACGGTGAGGCGGAGCCCGTACCAGGCACGGTTCCTCCACCTGAGGCCTCCCGGGTATTTCTACGGGATGCTCCAGCAGATGCTAGCCGGCACACGGCGCCACCCGGATCTTCCGGGCGACGAGAGGGAAGAAACCGACCAGGCGCCTGAAGACAGACCGTTCACGGGTGAAAGACAGGAGGCACGGCAGTGACGTCGGGCGTCGTTGCCACCAAGCTGGCTGAGTTGGAACTCAAGGGTTTCGGTCTCGCTCAGGCCCGTCTGCAGGATGTCCCCCAGATGTTGGAGATGATCAACCAGTTCGCCGCGGCTGGTGAGATGCTGCCTCGAAGTCAGTCTGAATTGTTCGAGAACATCCGGGACTTCATCGTCGTGAAGAATGGAAGTGAAGTCGCCGCATGCGCCGCCCTTCACGTGTTGTGGGACGATCTGGCCGAGATCAAATCGGTTGCCGTGAGCGAGAAACTTCAAGGGCAGGGGATCGGTGCCCTGCTGGTCGAGCAGTGTGTCGACGACGCTGCGGAACTTGGACTACCGACAGTGTTCGTGCTGACGCACAAGCCGGGCTTCTACGAGAAGCTTGGTTTCGAACTAGCGGACGTGCTGGAGTTTCCCCGGAAGGTGTGGTCCGAGTGCATCCGCTGCCCGAAATTCCCGTCGTGCAATGAGATCGCGATGAGCAGGTCGGTCACAACCCCGCTTCCCGACGGTCCGCTGCCGACCGACGAATAACCCTCCCCAGAGGCTGCGTTGAGGACATTCTCGAGCCGGGAACTCTATGCGGGCCGCGTGCTGCGATTGCACGAGGACCGTGTCGAGATGCCAGATGGATCCACGGCCGACCGCGTCGTCGTCGACCACCCCGGAGCGATCGTGATCGTTCCGCTGGATGGCCGTGGGAACGTGTTGCTCGTGCGGCAACCGCGTTACGCGGCCGACCGGAAGGAATTACTGGAGCTGCCCGCAGGGACTCGCGAACCAAACGAGGAGCCGGAAGTTACTGCACGTCGAGAACTGCGCGAAGAGACCGGGTTCGATACGCGGGACCTGATTCCACTAGGTGGCTTCTACAGCGCACCGGGATTCTGCTCCGAGTACCTGCACCTGTTCGCCGCCCGGGCCCTGTTCGCGTCAGAAGCTGAGCCCGATGCAGACGAATTCCTGTCGCTGGAGCCGACTTCGCTGGACGACGTGCCGAACCTGATCCGACGTGGTGAGATCGAGGATGCGAAGAGCATCGCCGGGTTGCTCAGGGCCATCTTTCTGGAAGACTTGGCTGACTAACTTCTGGAGGGTCGTCGTCGCGGATCTATTCCTGACGACGATTCACGGATTTTCCTTGCTCCCACCACGGAGCCACGATCGAATTGAGCTCCCGACCGAAAGTTAGTGCGCCTTTCGGTAGCCACCGACCGATGCCGTGATTTCCACCAATCTTCACGTTGTCGCCCCTATCTGGCGCTGCTAAGATGAGCTACGGATTGTTTCCCCTTTTCTGCGCCAAGGAGGGTGGCTGCGCATGCGTCAACATGACGTGATCGTGATCGGTGGTGGTTTAGCTGGA
>CAZIBZ010000044.1:0-3296 GCA_964537445.1 uncultured Dehalococcoidia bacterium
GCCCACCTGCGGACGGGGGTACCAATCTCGACCCACACCCATCCTCTGGACCGTTCAGGGGAGTACCAGGTCCGCATCTTCCAGGAGGAGGGTGTGGATGTGAGCCGCGTGTGCATCGGGCATTCAAACGACACGACCGATCTTGACTACCTCCGCGGGCTTCTGCAGAGCGGGGTCTACCTGGGAATGGACACCTACCCGTGGCACGGGTCGCCGCCGAACTGGGAAGAGCGGACGCTTACCGCAAAGGCTCTGATCGACGAGGGTTACTCGGGCCAGCTGATGTTCTCGCATGACTGGGGCATCAAACGGGAACCGGACGACTCCTGGGGATCGAACGCAGAGGCGCACCAGAAGCGGAACCCGGACGGGTACCTGTTCATCACTCGCCGCGTGTTGCCACGTCTGCGAGAGATGGGAGTTTCCGACGATACGATCAACCATATGATGGTCGAGAATCCACGCCGGTTCTTCGCGGGATAACGGTCCGGGCTCAGAGGGCCTCGACGAGAAACAACGCCACACCGTTGAATCCGGGGGTGTACCCGGCTATGTCCGACGCAGAAACCGGCGCGACGAACAGGAAAACCCACGGCGTGGCCTTGCGCGCGTACACGAGAAGCCTTCCACCACCGAAGTCGACCCAGGGGGACCACTCGCTCCGAGAAATCAGCTTCCTGTAGTGCGCCGCGATCTGGTCAGGAGAATCGTCGACCTGAACCTCGGCCACCACATGGATACGCAGCTCAGCGAGTTCCGGGTCGAAAACCTGGCGGAATCGCTTTCCCAGGTCAGTCATCGGGTCGAGCAGTGCTGAAACCAGCGGAGCGTCGACACCGACAGCTAGCGGGTCTGCGCCGATCGCCTGAGGCTCGGTGACCGCCATCTCCACGTGAGTTTGACGGCCGGAGTCGAGCGTGGCGACAGGTGACGCGCTTTCCGATTCGGCCTGGACGGCCGGGACCGATGGCGTGAGGGGTTCAGCGGGCGAATCGGAGCCGAACGACAACGGTGGGGCGAGCGAAGCGGCCGCCTGCGCCGTCGGTGGCGGTGTCGTGGTCAGACGAGGAACGCGGCCATCAATCGTCCCGACGAGTCCCGCGAGCAACACGATCGCCAACGCAGGCACGACGGCGAGCAACACCGCAGGGTGTCCACCAAGGAATATCCCCCTGGCCACACCTCTCATGATCCGACGACCGTTCACCGTTTGCCTCGCTCCCGACCACCTGTGCTTCCTCGACACTTCTCAAGCTATGGAGAATGGCCGGCGGGCGAATCGTGAGAACGGGTCGAATCGAAGAGCCATTCGGGCTATCGGCGAGTCATCCGGCCGTACCAACCCTCTCTATCAGGTCGTACCGTCATTCGGGCTGAGGGAGCCCGCCTATACTAGCCGTGAGGGCGTGCCCTCGGTGGAAACGGCGCCGAACTCGACGATAGAAGCAGGCTGAAAACGAGAATGCGGACCTTCCGCGTCGCCCTGGCGCAGGTCAACCCAACGGTGGGGGACCTGGATGGGAACGCGCATCTCATCATCGATCGCCTGGCTGAGGCGCGCCGGGCACAGGCGGACCTCGTCGCCTTCCCTGAACTCTGCGTCACCGGGTACCCACCGGAGGACCTGCTCCTCAAGCCCGGTTTCATCACTCGCTCACGTGAAGCCCTCGACGGCGTGATCAAGCATTGCGAGAGCATCACAGCCGTCATCGGGTTTCCCGAAGTGGGGGACGACGGAACCATCTACAACGCCGCGGCTGTTATCCGCGACGGTGAGTTGGTCGACGTGTACCGAAAGATATTCCTCCCGAACTACGCGGTGTTCGACGAGGACCGGTACTTTCAGCCGGGCGATCGTTGCCCGGTGTACCGGCTTGGCGACGTTTCAGTTGGCGTGAACGTGTGCGAAGACATCTGGAACGAGGTCGGCCCGACGAGCGTTCAGGCAAGGGCGGGCGCGGACGTCATCGTGAACATCAACGGGTCTCCATACCATCGGCAAAAGCGCGAAGAGCGGCACGCCATGCTGTCGGGGCGGGCGCGAAAGAACGGCGTCGGGATCTGCTACGTGAACATGGTCGGCGGGCAGGACGAATTGGTCTTCGATGGCGGGAGCGTGGTCTTCGACCGAAGCGGGGCGGTGCTCGCCGAAAGCCCGACGTTCGAAGAAAACCTGCTGCTTGTGGACCTCGACCTTGCGGAGACGCCGAACGGGACCAACACCGCGGCTACCGACACGAGCGTTCACTCCTGGGCCGTTCCGGACGTGATCGAGCTCCCGGCACGCACAGCCAGTTCCGCGGGTGGCAGGGAGCCGCTTCCCGAGACAGAGCCAGCCAGACGGTTGGGACCAGCCGAGGAGGTTTACGGCGCTCTCGTTCTGGGAACGCGGGACTACGTGCGCAAGAGCGGTTTCGAAAAGGTCGTGATCGGGCTGTCGGGCGGGATCGATTCGGCGCTGACCGCCGCGGTTGCCGCCGACGCGCTGGGACCGGAGAACGTGCTCGGCGTGTCGATGCCCTCCGCGTACTCATCCGAGGGCAGCGTCAGCGACTCTGCGATCCTGTCACAGAACCTGGGGTTGGCGTTCCGGACGATCCCGATCCGCGAGTCGGTGGAGGCGCTGCGCGCAGCACTGGCCGAGGTATTCGCGGGAACGGACGAGGGCGTGGCGGAGGAGAACCTGCAAGCAAGGGCCCGTGGAAACATCCTGATGGCGATCGCGAACAAGTTCGGATGGATGGTGCTATCGACCGGGAACAAGAGCGAATATGCGACGGGGTACGCGACGCTGTACGGCGACATGGCGGGCGGTTTCGCCGTGATCAAGGACGTCCCGAAGACACTGGTCTACGAGGTGTCCCGGTTCCGGAACCGGATGGCCGAACGGGATTTGATTCCGGAAGCAATCATCGACAAGCCACCGTCGGCGGAGTTGCGGCCGGATCAACTGGATACCGACTCGTTGCCGCCGTACGACCTGCTGGACCCGGTGCTGGAGGAGTACGTCGAACGCGACCGCTCGCCAGTGGACCTGTTGGAGATGGGATTCGACGAGGCCGTGATCGAGCGGGTCGTTCAACTGGTCGACCGGTCCGAGTACAAGCGACGGCAAGCGCCACCCGGGGTGCGGATCACGCCGCGGGCGTTCGGGAAAGACCGTCGGTTGCCGATCGTGAACCGCTTCGACCCGAGCTAGGCGAGGACCGGTTGGAACCCCTTTGCTAGACTGAAATCGCCCTCTCGGGCGGGGTTATCGGCGCCGTTGTTGGTGGCCGCTGGGGAATCGTCTAACG
>CAZIBZ010000045.1:0-10077 GCA_964537445.1 uncultured Dehalococcoidia bacterium
GCAGCGCCCAACGAATGACCACAGACCAGGGAACGTACCGCGGCTACGAGATCGAGGAATACACGGTCGACGAAGAGCCGTTCTATCTCCCCATTAAGGACGAAGTCGACGTATTCACCGCTGCATACGAGCAGAAGATCCCGGTTCTCCTGAAAGGCCCGACCGGGTGCGGGAAGACCCGGTTCATCGAATACATGGCGTGGCGCATAGGCCGACCCATCACCAGAGTTGGCAACGGAGCTGACGGCACCGGCGGGGAGCAGAGCAGCGGGAAGCCGCTCGTGACGATCGCCGCGCACGAAGATCTCACCGCCAGCGACCTCGTCGGCCGCTACCTCCTCGAGGGTGAGGAGACCAAGTGGATCGACGGACCCCTCACCCGCGCCGTCAAGACCGGAGCGATCTGCTACCTGGACGAGGTCGTCGAGGCCCGCAAGGACACGACCGTCCTCATCCACCCGCTGACCGACCACCGGCGGCTCCTCCCCATCGAGAAGCGCGGCCAGATCATCTCGGCGGCGGACGGGTTCCTGCTCGTCATCTCGTACAATCCGGGGTACCAGAGCGCGCTCAAGGACCTGAAGCAGTCGACGCGCCAGCGCTTCATCTCGATGGAGTTCGACTATCCGAACAAGGACATGGAAGCGGAGATCGTCCGTCGAGAATCCGGGGTTGATGCGGAGAGCGCCGATTCTCTCGCCCGGCTCGCGGAGAAGGTCCGCAACCTCAAGGAGCATGGCCTCCAGGAGGGCGTTAGCACGCGCCTGTTGATCTACGCCGCGAAGCTCATGAACGGCGGCGTTTCGCCACGACGAGCGTGCTCGGCGGCGGTCGCCGAGGCGCTGACGGACGACCTGGCCGTCCAGCGGTCCATCGACGAAATCACTAGCAGCATCTTCGAGTAGCGGAGCACAGACAGAGATGGCGGAAGAACACCCGCTGATCGAACCCACGCGAGACGAGCTCCTTGAGCAGGTCGCGGCCCTGCCGGCGGCGGTCGGCCAGGCGTATAGAGACGCCTCCTCCGTTGCGGAACGAAGACTAACGACGACGGCGTACGACGCGTGGTTGGCCGACGGACTCACCATCGCCAGGGCGTCATTTCGGGCGTGGGAGGCCACGGTCGAGTACTTCAAGGCGACCCAGCCTGTGCTCGATGCCCTCGAGGCCGAGGACCTGTCGATCTGGACGACAGGCGGCAAGGACCTATCGAATGCCTCGGCTACTGTCTCTAGCTCCTACTTCCGGTCAAGTTCGCAGTTCCTCAGCCTCGAGGGCGCGAACGCTCTCCCTAGCTGGGTCGACTCCGGTCGACGCCTCTACCACGGCACCTGGAAGTCCGGCGCACTGGCAGCGCGCTTCTTCGAACTCAGCCCATCACTCCTCGACCATGTCCGCCTCTCGGACGTCACCGAATTCGCTGAGTTTCTGGACGGTATCGCCCAGCACTCCAGCGAGCTCGCCGAGGAGTGCCTCAACATCGCGCCGGAGTGCTTCGAGTACGTTGACGAAGAGACGATCGACGGCTACCTGGACCTTCTGCGCGCCACCTCCGACCAGGGGTGGAAATACGCGAAGGAGACGCAACGCGCCGCCGCGATCGCCCTTCCACGTATCTCCAAGACCGAACGTAGCCGCTTCTTGGGATTCGCCTCGTCCATGGCCGAGGAGCGCGGCAAGCGATATCTCTCGCTGTTGGCGGAAGGGTCTCGCGCGCTGGACGACCTGGACTTCCACATGCACCGGTCTGCGCTCGACATGTTCGAGGTCCTCATGGGACTGTCCCAGGAGGCCGCGGTCGAGTTCCTGCGCGCTATCCCGCCGGTCCTTCAACGGGTCGACGCCGCGGCGCTGAACCGCTGGTATCAGGAGGGGGTCCGCGTCCTCGAACAGAACGACGCCGCTGGCATCGGATTCTTCAAGCTCGAGTCCGCGCGCGGCGAGACCATCATCCAGGAACTCTCCGCGACCGTGAACCTGGAAGAGAGCGCCCCCGTATTGCAGATGTACGCGCGTGGGCTCGCGGGAAGCGAGATTCAGCTCAAACCATCACCGGACCTGGCGAAACGGAGCATGGGGTGGGCGGGCGACGCGCGGCCGACCACCGATGGACTGTCCATCTTCCTGCCGGACGAAATCGCGCTGTTCGAATCGAAGCCCGAGAACTTCGGTTGGTACAAGGTGCTCACGACGCATCAGGCTGGGCACATCGAGTTCGGGAGCTTCGACTACTCGGCGACGAAAGAGCCGATCCTGTTTCCTCCGACGAGAAGGACCCCTGTCGACCAGGTTGTCACACTTCCGTCGCCCGAGAGTGCTGACGTCAATGAGTCAGACGAAGACGCCGAGAGCGGAAGTGAGATTCCGGGCCTCGCCGCGGCGCTCTCCGACTTCGAGCAATTCTTCGACACGTTCGATGACCGACAGCTCGCCGCCGATATCTTCGCCGCCGTCGAAGGGTCGCGAGTCGATTTTCTCGTGCGCTCGTTCTATGTGGGGCTCAGGAAGTCCTATACACAGGTCCAGAATGCCGCTATCGTCGGCCGTCCAGCGCCGCAGGACCTGCCGCTCCGCGAGGCGCTCGTTGAGCTGCTCATACGCATGACGCTTCTCGATTCGCCGTCGACCATTCCTGTGCCACAGGAATTGCGCGACACGGTTCAGCGCGTCGCCGGCGTACTCATTCGGCTCCGGGATATCGAGGCGGTGGTCGAGGACTCGGCCGAGGCCACGTCACTTATCTACAAGCTGCTGATCGAGGTACCCAACCAACCCGCACAGGAAGACTTCGAGTGGCAGGAGGAGGACGTGGGCGAGCTGGGTGCCGGCGCGCCGGATCCCAACGCCGAGATCGCCGATGCCGACTCATCGACCGTCGGAGGCAATGAGTTCGTTCCCGGACAGGGAACCGAACAGGACGTCCCGTACTCCCCTCCGGAGGAGGTCGACTACCGAGGCGACTTCAAGCCTGAACTTGTCCAGACCCTGGCCAATCTGCGCAAGGGCGGAGAGACTACCGACGAGACCACGCAGGCGCCGCCACTCACCGAGGAGATGATTCGGCAGCTGCTCGAGAAGAGCGCCGAGATCGACCTTTCCAACGTCGTCGAGGGCGACATCGATGACCCCTCGGGCCTGTTCATTTCCAGCCTCATGAGCGAGGCGATCGAGGGCCCTGACGCCGAGTTCCACGACGAGATGGGCGACACCGGGTCTGGCAGGAAGCCACAGGAATCGGAGGACGCGCTCGAGGACGAACCGCGCACCGCCCTCTACTCCGAGTGGGACTTCCAGGCGCTCGACTACAAGCCCAACTGGTGCCGCATCCGCGAGACCGTCATCGCCGAGGGCGCTTCTGACTTCTACCGCGAGACCCTCGATGAGAACACAGGCCTCGTCAACGAGGTTCGCCGCCAATTCGAGATGATCATGCCGGAGACCTACCGGAAGGAGAAACACCTCCCGGACGGCGAGGAGTTTGACCTCGACGCGGTCATCGAATCCATCGTCGAACGGCGCGCTGGTGCGAACCCCAACGAGAAGGTCTACTGGCGCCGCAACAAGTCCGAACGCGACGTCGCGGTCATCTTCCTGCTCGACATGAGCGCGTCCACGGCCGAGGCCATCGAGGACAAGCCGAACGACGAGGATGAAGACGGCGAGATCCCCGACGACCCTCGCCAGTACCTGTTCTGGCTCCGCGCCCGTCGCGAGCAGGCGAAGCGCAGCTACCGTCGGATCATCGATCTCGAGAAAGAGGCGACCGTTCTCCTTATCAACGCCCTCGAGACTATCGGCGACACCTACGGGATCTACGGCTTCTCCGGCTATGGCCGCGAGAACGTCGAGTACTACACCATCAAGTCGATCGAGGAGCGGATGTCCGACTCGGTTCAGCGCAGGATCGACGGCATCACGCCGCTCCACGCCACCCGCATGGGCCCCGCGATCCGCCACGGCACCGCCAAGCTCGACGAGATCACCGCCAAGACCAAGCTCCTCTTCCTGATCTCCGACGGCCGCCCCCAGGACCGGGGCTACAGCCGCGAGGGCGCCGAGAAGGAATACGCCGTTCAGGACACCCACATGGCGTTACTCGAAGCCAAGGGCCACGGCATCATCCCCTTCTGCCTCACCGTCGACCGCTCCGGCCACGACTACATGAAAGAGATGTGCGGAGACCTCCCCTACGAGGTCCTCGCTGACATCAAGAGCCTCCCCGAGCGACTTCCGCAGCTCTACCGCCGCCTCACCATCTAGTCAGGGGCCCGAAAGAATCCCAACTCCGGGCCGGAGAGGCACCGGGCCGGGCGACCACGCGTCCATCCCGCTCGGGCTGACGAAGCGCGCATCGCTGTGAACAGCCGCCCGGTGACCTGACCCTGCCGGTTCCGCGCCCGGCATGCGACCCGCCCGACCGGTCACTTCAAGATGGAGAGACTTGATACGAGGAGACCGACAGCAAGCCCATATCCCTTTGGACGGGGAGACCGGGGAGAGTCGACCTCTACCGCAAACACGGCCTTGAGATACAAATCGCAGCTAAGCTGCCGGTTCGTTGTGGCATAGATAACCAGCTGGTAGCCTTCGCACCGGGCACACCAGCTATCGAATAGAAATAAGGAACCACTGTTGAACGAATTCGCGGAAGGGACGGGTCCGGTGGGGACGTTGGAGAGTAGTCACTCTCCTCAATCCGACTCACGATTCTTCGCCAAGTCCCTCCACTCACCCCGGTAGTAATCAACAATCGATGATCAGCTCGGTGATTCTCGCCAGTTAGCGTGGCAGTTCTCGGTACTCGCTTGCGAATCCGAAGACCACGGTATTTCTACGGCTGGAATATCGTCGGTGCCTCTTTTCTCGCGCACCTTTCATACGCCGAACACTTCTCCGGCACGCTCGGGCTGTTCGTCAAGCCGCTCCAAGAGGAGTTTGGCTGGAGCCGGACTGGAATCGGAGCAGTTCAAACGATCGGACGGTTGGTTGAGGCAGTTGTTGCGCCTCTGATAGGGCCGGTCGTCGACCGCTACGGCCCACGGCTTCTGATGCCGTTGGGTGCCCTGATCGTGGGCTCCGCGATGCTCGCCGTCACCCAAGCCACGAATCTATGGCAGTTCTACCTGTTCCGTGGGTTGGTGCTCGCGATCGGCTTCACGCTGATGGGGAACTTGGTCCTCAACGTGGCGATCAATAACTGGTTCGTCGTGAAGAGAGGCAGGGCAATTGCGACGGCTGCGGTGGGAAACCAGGTCAGCAATGTGCTGCTCGTGCCGCTCACTGTGTACATCCTGGCGAACTACAACTGGCGGCTCATGTTCGTCATATTCGCAGTAGTCACCTGGGTTGTCGTTCTCGTGCCCTCGGCGATCCTCATGCGGCGGAGGCCGGAGGACATGGGCCTCCATCCGGATGGAATCGAACTGGGGAATGAACCTCCGTCCACGCTGGACCACGCAAATGAAACGACCGACGAGGGGCTTTCTAGGGCCCGCGAACCTGTGTGGACGAGAAAGGAAGCGATCCTCACGCCAGCCTTCTGGCTGATCTCTTTGAGCTTCGCCGTGAGCAGCCTGGCATTTCAGGGAGTCAACATCAGCCTTCCCTCTTATATGCAAGACCTCGAGTACGGAAGCGCGATGGTCGCCGGCGTCATCACGTTTCGAGCGGTTCTGATGGGATTGACGCTACCGGCAATTGGGTTTCTCGCCGAACATGCCCACAAACCGTGGGTCAGGGCTTTCCCTTTTTGCCTGCAGGCTTCAGCGGCCGGCTTGTTCCTGTTCGCGGCGGAACCGATGCTGTTGTGGCTCGCAGCCGCCCTCTACGGAATCGGCTTCGGCGGCTTCCAGGTGATGCAAGAGGTCATATGGGCTAACGCATTCGGGCGATACACGCTGGGGACCGTCCGTTCGATCGGCTATCTCACGACGTTTGGTTTCGGTGCCGCCGGCCCGCTGTTCATGATGGGAGCATTTGATCTGTTGGGATCGTACCGCCCGGCCTTTGCGCTGTTCATCGTTCTTTTCTTGCTCGCCGCGGCTCTGATATGGATGCTCAAGCCACCGACGGCGCGTCGGTACGCGGCTCCCGATGACACCCGAGTGGCAGGCTCGTTGGTCGGTCACTAGCGGAGCCATTCGGCCGACAATTCGTTGACCCAAGTGGTGGAATGTTGCGTGTCTTCGGCGATCTCCGACGGCGGAGCGGCGA
Organism: uncultured Dehalococcoidia bacterium; assembly: GCA_964537445.1. Classification (GTDB taxonomy): domain Bacteria; phylum Chloroflexota; class Dehalococcoidia; order UBA6926; family UBA6926; genus JASLZO01. The sequence goes on from CAZIBZ010000045.1 coordinate 6,214, forward strand.
CAGCGCGAGGAGCGACACCTAACGTCCGTTTTCAGGTGGAGCTCGGCTCTAGCTGACCCTAGACGTTCAATGGGTTCCTTCCGCCACTCGTCGTAGTTCAGCTGGAAGAAGGGCTCAAGCTCCGGTCGCGGCTTCACGGCAACGACATCCTTGTCCTTGACCCACACCTCGTCGAAAAGGGCATGAGCGAGTTTGTTGCGTTGTTCGGGAGTAGCGACCTTCCAAGCTGAATGAACATCGGCCAGGAAGCTGGCCAGCGTCGTCAAATGGTCACGATCTCCGAGAGTTGGCTCCAGGTCGCGCAGTTGTTTAATGATGGCATCACGTTTGCCCCGATAGTCAGCACGGTTCAGGTCGCCCCACTCATACAGCTCCTTCAGCCGCTTAGCTTGGGCTTGCAGTCGGTCTCGCTGTTTCTCCGTGTCGTCATAGGCCTCCACCAACTGGCGTCGTGCCGCGAGGATTCGCTCTTGGTAGTTGCCAGGAATGTTGAAAGTCGACAAATAGGCGGCTATCTGTGCCTCATAGATGCGGAGGTTGGCGGACCGGTTTGTACAATCCCATCCTTTGTCTCGGTTGTAACAGCCGAGCCGCGGTTCCCCTTTGTACGTGGACTGGACATGGATTCGACCTTTGCATTCCCAGCAGTAGGTGAGGCCGGTTAGGGAGTGGATTCGCTTGGTTGATGGAGTACTGGTGTGAGTTGAAGTCCGATTCCTCGCACGGGCTACCTGAACTCGGTCCCACACCTCGACGTCCACGACCGGTTCGTGCAAACCCTTCAGCCAACCTCCTTCCCCATCCGGGAGGAAACCAAGGTAGAACTTGTTGGTGACGATGCCACGGACGCTCGCGCCACCGAAAGGGTTTCCGCCATTCGGGCCAGCGGTGCGATGACCAAGAGCATTGAGGGCTTGAGCCACTTCTCGATCACTCTTGCCTTGGGCTGCCAGCTCGAATGCGAGTACAAGCCCTGGTGCAGCAGACGAATCCAAGATCGGCACGTCGTCCGGCCCCTTGACCATCCCGAAGGGAAGCGACCCGCAGTACAGTCCTTGGGCCTTCCGCTCTGCTAAACCTTTCTTCACCTCTTCGCTGAGGTTGTCGGAGTAGAACTCCGCAAGTCCCCCTTGCATGATCAACATGAGTTTGCCGGTGGGTGTCGAGTAATCGATGTTGTTTCGAATCGAGACGAAGCCGACTCCCGCCGTCCCCAGTTTCTCGAAATACTCGAGGGTCACTCGTAACTTCCGACTGAAGCGATCGATCTTGTGGACGACCAAGAAGTCGTAGTTTCTGGATAAGGCGTCGGCAATCGCTTGCTGGAATGCGACTCGCTTCTTCACATCGTCAGTGTGGGCAGATTTGCCCTCCTCAACGTATTCGTTGGCCGATGACCAGCCGCGATCTGCCACGAGTTCTCGGAATGCCCGGCGCTGAGCATCCAGGCTGTAACCGTCTACTTGATCTTCCGTACTGACTCTCGCGTAGAGCGCTGCTCTCATGGTTTCTCCCAGTAAGCAGATTTCTTCGTGTATTGACGTTTGGTTCGCGGCCGCCCTCTCAGCGCTACGTAGGTTTTGGCAAACTCCTCGACTTCGCCTCTTTCGATAAGCCAGCGGCCGGCGAACTTGCGACCAGCAAGCACTCCTCGCTGGCAGAGCTGGGCAACCGTTATTTGGGCTGCCCCGAGCAGTTCCGCTGCCTCGGCCGATGAAATGAAGTCGGTATCAAGATTAGTACTCTTATTATTCATGGTTACAAGTGTATTATATATCTTCTTACAAGGCCTTGTTTCGGCCGAACCTCGTAGGATTCGGGGAGCTTACGCCAGCACGGTCAGACGATTGGGATGAGGGCGTTGGTGGAGATCTGGAATGCTGGCCGTCGGAGCACCTCGACAGCGGGCACCGATGGGCCGCAGTTAAAGGAACATCAAGAGGAACTCACAACCGAGATTCTTCCGGCAGTGCGAAGATCCGGTGTTCACGCCACGTAGAGGTTGTACACCAGATAGTGGATCTCGACCGGCGAGCGGTCTTCGAGGAGTTGCCGGGTAACCCAGTGTCGATCTCCGACACGGGAGGCGTCGCCATCCAGGGTGTCCAACGCATTGATCACTTGGTTCGACGAATTCAACACCTCCGGGAACCCCACGTTTCGAGAGAAGACCAAGACCACCCCGTACGCATCCCGCCATGCCAGATAACCAAGGATTTGTTCCGTTGCGTCCGCTAACGCGGCTGGGCCCCGCCAGATCTTGCACTCGGCGATGAATACTCCGCCGTTTGGCACCGGCAGGAAGATGTCCGTCTTGCCTTTCTTCGAGAATGCCTCCCCGATCGCCATCTGATCGAAGTTCACGTTCAACGTCGAAAGCAGCAAATCACGGAGCTTTTCTTCGTCCAGCGCTCCGACGGCACCGGGGGTTCGTTCCCAGCTCTTCAGTTGACTATCCAGCATGCCCAAGATGGTCGAAAAATCATCGGCATCCATCTTGACCACGGTCCCTGGATTCGGTTGTGGGGCTCGTATACGCTCGATGGATTCGGCTACTTTGGGAATCGCAACCCTTCGGGCTTTGGCCTCCGGCGTCAGTACTAACTCGCCTTCGAGTGCGTCAGCCAGGCTGACGCTTTCGGACCGGCGAGCGCCCAGTTCCTCTTGACGGCGCGCGACAAGTGGCGTGATGAATTCAGGCAACTGCCTATTGCGGGTCCGAATCTCCGAATTGAGCACCTCCATGTTTGCCCGTATCGTCTGAATCGTTTGATCAAACTGAGCGGTCCGCGTCGAATCGCCCTTGATCCAGATGAACTCGTTCGAATACCCGATCGGTAGGTTCACGGATGTCCAGGTATTGGCGCGGAGTTGAATGGCAATTCCGGTGGTTTCGGTTTCATTCACCGCGATACGAACGATCGCCGTACTCCCGTCACCGTCTTGTTCGACCGAAGGTCGACCACCATCGAGTTCGATCGGCTGAAGGGTGTGCCGCTTCAAATAGAAATCGACCCATTCGGACGGGTCTGTTCCGTCGATCTCTCCTTGGCCGAGCCTTCCCACTTCGGACCGGATTTGTTTCTGAGGCGTACGCGCTGAATGATGGCGCCTTCTTCCGGTCACCCATCTGGTCGTCGGACGGCGGCACGCTGATCGCACCGGTGTTCCTGGGACCCGACGACGCCGAGGGCCAATTGAGGTCCATCACCCTCGCCGATATCGGGATGGAGTGGAACATGTCCATGGACATGACCCACCAGATGGAGCCCGACACCGTGACGGAACTTCGGACCGGGCGCCAGGCCGCCTGGTCGGGTAACGCCACGACCGACCTCGGGTCCTTGTCGTCCGTCGACGCCATTCTCGCGGAGAGCACGACTCGCGTCGCATCGTTCACCTTCGCAGGATTTGGTTGAGCCGGTTGAAACGGCAGAGCCGAATCAGCTCTCGTGACAGAGCTGGGAGTGATACTTTTTGAAGCGCACTTGGCCGATGGGACTGGGACGTGTGTGTACGACAGCAGTGAGATAACGACGGAGCAGATGCTGGGATTCCTCGCGGAACGGGCGGGCAATTGGCCGGCGACGCTCGTGGGGGACACGGCCTTAAGCGAGGCGTAAAAAGAACGTTGCAGGTCGTGGTCCCGGAATCAGCCGATGGCGGGGCCACGACCGCGGCGAACGAGATTCGTTCGTCGCTGATGTCTCGAGACCCATACCGAGAACGGCGGCTGTTCATGGGTACGGTTCGTGCTGCTGTTGGTTGCCTCGTGCTTCTCCTGGTGGGATGTTCTTCGGCGGCCAGCACGGACGGATCGAACCTGGCGGACGATCCCGAGCCAACGGAAGCGCCGGCAACGAT
>CAZIBZ010000046.1:0-6519 GCA_964537445.1 uncultured Dehalococcoidia bacterium
GGCGAGGGCGATCATCTCGACGTCAGCTTCTTCGACACCGCCATGCAGTCGACCGACATGCGGCTGCTTCGGATCCTCGGCTACCAGTACGACGACTACCAGGTCACTGGACGCCTCTCGATGGCCGCGACCATCGGACTCGGGACCGGAGTGTATCCGTGCGCCGACGGCTTCTTCGAGTTGACCGCGGGAGTCTCGATGTTCGAGCGCATCGCCCGGATGATTGGGGCCGAGCACCTCTTCGAAGATCCGAACTGGAACACCACTGCCGCACTCGCGGTGCCCGAAAGGTCTGACGAGTTCGATGCCCTCCTCGTTCCATGGTGTCTGGAGCGGGACAAGAAACAGATCCAGGCTGCGTGCATGGAATATGGAGTCCTTGGCGCCCCGGTGAACACGGTGGGCCAGCTCTTCGATGACCAGAGTTTCAAGGAGCGCGGGTTCTTCCAGACCATCGACCACGCCGTGGTCGGGCCACTCACCTATCCAGGGTACAACTTTGGGCTACACAACGACGACGGCGAGCCGATGCCCGCCCGCGGACCCGCACCGTTACTGGGCCAGCACACGATGGATACCCTGAATGCGATTGGTATCCACGGCGACGAGGTCGCTCGACTTCGAGCCCAGGGCGTCGTCTGACCGCTGTTAGGGAGTAACTCATGACCTCGGATCAACCGAACCCCTCGCCCCGACCAAGGACAGGATTGCCCCTCGAGGGCCTGCGCATCCTCGACATCACCGTCGTGTGGGCCGGCCCATACGGAACGATGCAGCTGGCCGACTGGGGTGCAGAGGTCATCCGGGTTGAGTCGACCCAGCGGATGGCGACAAGCACCCGCGGTGACATGGCGCGCCCGCCTCAGGCCATGGTCGACCGGGGAGGCGCCTTCGGCTACGCCCAGAAAGATGGGAAGGAGAGGCCCTGGAATCGCCACGCCATCTTCAACTCGAACAGCCGTAACAAGCTGAGCATGACCGTTGACATGAGCAAACCCGAGGGCCAGGAGGTTTTTGAGGAGCTGGTCCGCCGGTCCGACGGACTGATCGAGAACAACGTGCCGGTGAGCATGGAACGATTGGGCGTGACCTGGGAGCGTCTCTCGGCGATCAACCCTCGCTTCGTGTTGGTGCGGCAACCCGGTTTCGGACTGAACGGTCCGTACAAGAACTATCGGACCTGGGGCAACCACATGGAGTCTCTCTCAGGGCATCCCGCCCTGCGGGCGTACCCGGATGAGGACCTCGAACGCGGGGCCAGCGGAGTGCCATCGGACGCAGCCGGAGGAATCGGCGGCGCCCTCGCGATGATGATGGGCCTTCGCCAACGGGAACAGACCGGCAAGGGCGTCATGATCGAGCTGCCGACCGCCGAGAACTTCGTTCCGTTCCTCGGCGACTTCATCATGGACTTTTCGATGAATGGGCGCGTTCACACGCAGCTCGCGAACCAGCACCTCTACTGGGCTCCGCACAACGTCTACGCGTGTGCGGGCAACGACCGATGGCTCACCATCGCATGTCGAGACGATGCCGAGTTCCAACACCTTTGCAAAGTCATGGATGCCGCCGATCTCGCGTCGGACACTCGGTTCAAAGACAGCCTCAACAGGTGGGACAACCGGCGAGAGCTGGACGGAATTATCGCTGGTTGGACCGAGACCCGCGACGCGACCGAGTTAATGCACCTGCTCCAGGAAGCCGGAGTGCCTGCCGGCGCGGTCATGGACGAAGCGGACGCGCTGGCCGATCCGCACCAGGAGGAACGAGGCTTCTTCGATGTATTGACCCATCCGGAGATCGACGGCGAGTATTGGCACCCCGGCCCGCTCTTCCGCATGGCATCGAAGCCAAACAACCTGTGGCGCCACGCCCCACGGCTCGGCGAGGACAACGAGTACGTCTACAGGCAGGTCCTGGGTTTCAGCGACGAGAAGTACGCCGAGTTCGAGCGCACGGGCCACATAGGGATGGACTACGACCCGTCCGTCCCCTGACCGGGGCTGGGTCGTCAGCGGGTGTGACGCCGCCTCTAGTCGCTCAGCTGCGCCGCTATGAGGTCCACGGTCGCCCACGTCTGGGCCGTTGCGTACATGATCGGCAACAGCTGCAAAGGGTCCGCCCCTTCGAGCCCCGATATGAACGTCTCCACTAGGTTGTGCTCGTCCTCGATCCCGCCCTGCGGGTCCCCCATCATGATCATCAAGTGATCTCGTCTCCGAACGAACGCCTGTTTCCAATCCTCGACCAGTTCGTCGTACGTCTTAGCCATCGGCGGTCCTTTCTTGGTCTGTCAGGGGATCAGCAGCAGCTTCCCGGACGTGGCCCGGCTCTCGATCGCTCGATGTGCGTCCGCAGCCTCGGCCAACGGGAACCGTTTGTGGATCCGGAGATTCAGCCGCCCGGAAGCGATCCAGCCCAACACGTCGCCGGCGCGAGAAAGCAGCTCGTCTCTCGTCGCCGTGTAGTGGGGTAGGGAGGGCCGCGTCAGGAAATTCGAACCCTGCATCAACACCTGCGGCGCGATTGGAGGCACCGGCCTGCTCGACTGACCGAACAGCACCAGGTAACCACGCGCGGCGAGAGACTTGAGGCTCTGGTCGAACGTCGTCAGGCCGACGGAATCGTATGCGACCTGAACCCCCGCACCGTCGGTGATCCGCATCACCTCCGCCTGGAAGTCATCCCGCGTATACATCACGACGTGGTCGGCGCCCGCGGCACGCGCCAACTCCGCTTTCTCGTCCGTCGACACCGTCGTGATCACGTGGGCCCCCAGCATCTTGGCGATCTGGATCAACAGCAGCCCGACCCTTCCGGCTCCAGCATGGACCAGCGCGGTGTCCCCGCCTTTCAATTCGTAGCTTGAACGCGCCAAGTAGTGCGCTGTCATCCCCTGGAGCATCGCTGCCGCACCGGACTCCGCGTCGAGCCCCGATGGGAGGCGGACCAATCGCCACGCCGGCCCGACCACCGCCTCTGCGTACGTGGCCGGTATCCCGGTGTAGGCCACCAGGTCGCCAACGGAGACATCCGAGACGTCATCGGCGGTCGCTGTGACGACGCCCGCGCCTTCGGAACCGGGGACGAATGGCACCGGGAGCCCGTACTGGCCGCTCCGTTGGTAGACCTCGACGAAGTTGACGCCGATCGCCCGTTGCGCGACGCGAGCAGTTCCGGGCAGGAGTTCAGGTTCGGGCAGGTCCGATGGCTCTAACGTTTCCGGGCCGCCAACCGTCGAAACACGGATTGCTTTCATGTTCTTCTCCGACTGAGGTTCAGATCGATCGACGTTGGGGGCGACACTCGTTCGCAATGGTACGGGTGGCCGGACATCTCGTCTCTTTTGCTTGAGACTCGCCGACGGAGGGAATACAATCCGACTGACCGGTCGGTCGGTAGCGATGGCGGAGTACGTGAGGCGACGTTGGTGACCAACATCCCCGGAAAAGAAGAGCGGACATCGGCCAGTGGGAAAGCCGCGACCCGTGAACGGATTTTGGACGCCGCCACGTCTGTGTTCGCCGACGCCGGGTACCACGGAGCAAGCGTTGACGATATCGCGTCCGCCTCCGGATCCTCGAAGGGCGCGATCTACTTCCACTTTCCCGGTAAGCGAGAGATATTCTTCGCCCTGGTGAATCGGTTCGCCGACCGGCTGCTCGCCGCGAGCGAGGATGCGCTTACCGGTTCGATCAGCGGGACGGAGCGAGCTGGCCGGGCGGTTGAAGCCGTCCTGTCGCAGTTCTCGAAACACCGGACCCTCGCCAAGGTTCTTCTTGCCTCTGGAGTGGGGCTCGGTCCCGCGTTCGACGAAGCCCTGATGGAGCTTCATGCACGGTTCGCCAGAGCGATACAGGGCCATCTGGACGTCGCGGTCGCCGAAGGTGCGCTCCCGGCGCAGGACACCGAGCTGGCCGCATATGCGTGGATGGGGGCGTTGAACGAGGTCATCCTTCGTTGGCTCTACGCTGGCGCTCCCGAACGGTTGGAATCAGCGGCCCCTGCTTTGCAGTTCCTGCTCCTGAATAGCGTGGGCGCGAACGCAACCGGAGTGGAGGCCTGACCGACCATGGCAGACGCCCAACGCTCGTACAGGGACATCCGCGAATTCATTTCGTTCCTCGAGGACCGCGGACATCTGAAACGGGTCACCGCCCCGGTCACCTGGGACTTGGAGATCACCGAGATTACCGACCGGACGGTCAAGTCCGGTGGCCCCGCGTTGCTATTCGAGAACGTCGAGGGCTACGACGTCCCCGTTCTCATTAATGCGTTCGGCACGGCGGAGCGGGCCGCGTGGGCGCTCGGCGTTGATGCGCTCGATGATCTGCAGGGTAGGGTCGAGGAAACACTGAAACTGACTCAGGGACCTCCGTCCGGGGTCATCAACAAGCTCCGTATGTTGGGAGACCTGGCAAAGCTCGCGCGTATCGGACCGAGTCGTGCCGAAGAGCCGCCGGCGCAGCAGATCGTCACGGTCGGCGATGATGTGGATCTCTTCCAGATCCCGGTCCTTCGCTGCTGGCCGGAGGACGCGGGTCGCTACCTCACGCTCCCCCTCGTCATCACGAAAGACCCGGACACTGGGGTTCATAACCTCGGCATGTACCGGATGCAGGTGTTCGACCGTAACACCACCGGCATGCATTGGCAGACCCACAAGGTCGGCACGCACCACCAACGCTTGGAGGCCGAACGCGGAACCGAACGAATGGAAGTCGCCGTGGCGTTCGGGGGCGATCCGGCGACGATCTGGTCCGGCTCCGCCCCGCTCCCACCGGACGTCAGCGAATATCTGTTGGCGGGGTTCCTTCGCGGAAAGCCGGTCCCCGTAGCGAAAGGCTTAACCGTCGACCTCGACATCCCGGCCGAGGCCGAATACGTCCTGGAAGGGTACGTCGACCCGTCCGAAACGCGGTCCGAGGGTCCGTTCGGTGACCACACGGGCTACTACTCGCTCGAGGGCGAGTACCCCGTGTTCCACGTCACCGCGATCACGCGCCGGCGGGACCCCATCTACCCCACCATCGTCGTTGGTCGGCCCGTCCAGGAGGATTACTGGATGGGGAAGGCATCCGAGCGGATGTTCCTGCCGCTGATGCGGCTCACGCTCCCTGAAATGGTGGACGTGAACATGCCTGCCGAGGGTATCTTCCACAACCTCGTGATCGTGTCCATCAAGAAGGAGTATCCGGGCCACCCACAGAAAGTCGCGTACGGCCTCTGGGGCCTCGGATTGATGATGCTCGCCAAGGCGATCGTCATCGTCAACCACGATGTGGACGTTCAGGACCTCTCGCAGGTCGCATGGCGAGTTGCGAACAACATCGACGGTCGCCGCGACATCTTCTTCGCGGATGGTCCAGTGGACGATCTGGATGTCGGCTCTCCGACCCCGAAGATCGGCAGCAAGATCGGCATCGACGCTACCCGGAAGACCGCGGCCGAGATGCGCGACGGGAAGCATTGGATGCCGGACATCCTGATGACCCCGGAGATCAAGTCCCTCGTCGACGGCAAGTGGACCGAGTACGGCATCTGATGACCTCGCCCGCGCCGCCACTTGCCCGCCCATGGTCTCTCATGGGCAGGATCGGACTACTGCTCGACTCGATTCGGTTCGAGCACTCGGTCTTCGCGCTGCCCTTCGCCTATCTCGGAATGATTCTTGCTGCGAACGGCCTCCCGACCGGGGGCCAGGTTCTCTGGATCACCGTGGCCATGATCGCTGCTCGAACGCTGGCGATGAGCGCGAATCGGTGGGTCGACCGGCGCATCGATCTGCTGAACCCCCGCACCGCGAGTCGAGCCCTGCCCGCTGGCCGGCTCCGCTCGGCGGAAATGTTCGCGATGGCAACGGTCTCGTTGGTCGTTTTCTTGGCCGCTGCGGCGATGTTGAACATGACGGCGCTTGTGCTCGCACCTCTCGCGGCACTGATCGTCGTCACGTACTCCTACTCGAAACGCTTCACTTGGCTCAGTCATTTCTGGCTGGGGTTCGCGGACGGCATCGCCCCGGCGGGAGGGTGGATCGGTGTTACCGGCAGTCTCCCCTGGGAAGCCGTGCTCCTCGCCCTCGCCGTCACCACCTGGGTCGCGGGGTTCGACCTCATCTACCAGTGCATGGACCGAGATTTCGACGTCGCGCACGGCCTGCACACCATTCCCGCCACCTGGGGCAACGCGGCCTCGCTCTGGTGGGCGAAGGCGATGCACGTCCTGACCATCGGCTCACTTGTCGGCGTCGGCGCCGTCATGAGCCTTGCGTGGCCCTTCTACATTGGCGTCCTGATCGCTTCCTCGCTCCTCGTCTACGAGCACCGACTGGTGAAACCGAACGACCTCTCCAAGGTCGGAGTGGCGTTCTTCAACATCAACGGCTACATAGCGGTCACCGTTTTCGGGTTCACCGCACTCGCGGTCTTCATCGAATGATGCAGAAGGGGATTCGCAAGAACACGGTCGTCGTTGGTATCTCGGGCGGGAGCGGCGCCGCCGTCGGAAAACGGGTCGTGG
>CAZIBZ010000047.1:0-3518 GCA_964537445.1 uncultured Dehalococcoidia bacterium
CGACATGAACGAGTCGTCCACGGCCATCCTCGCCGACGCAGAGGCCGGCGACTCGGGTGAATCTGACGATGGGGGAGACGGGCCCGGATCGGTGCATCAGGCCATCTGGGATCTATCAAAACCGGTGATCGCCGCAGTCAGAGGCTATGCCGTTGGCCAGGCGTGCGAGCTTGCCGGGGTCTGCGATTTCACGGTCGCGGCAGATGACGCGAAGTTCGGCGAGATCCAGATCAGGCACGGGTACGGTCCTCCCTTCCTGATCACTCCCTACCTGACGACGCTCAAACGGGCGAAAGAAATCCTGATGCTCGGGGAGCTGATGGACGCTCACGAAGCGAAGCTGGTCGGGCTCGTCAATCGGGTGGTGCCTTCAGATGAAGTGATGGCGACGGCGGAAGACATGGCCAAGAAGCTGGCCTCGCTCCCGAACCAGACGATGCGAATGAACAAAGCCCTGATCAACCGGACATACGAACTCCGAGGTTTCGGCGCCGGCGTCAGCTACCGTGACGATGAGACCTTCATGGAGCTCTGGACCGGCTCTCAACGCGACGAGGAGACGCTGTCACGCCTCCGCGTCCTTCAAGAGCGAGGATGGAACGCGTTCCGGAACGAGCGCGACGCCGCGTATCGCGACGAGAGAAGCGGCTGACCTCAACTATTCCACGCTGACTAATGAAAAGGGCCGGTCCCCTCGGACCGGCCCTGATGCTATCCAAGCGTTAGCGGACTAGCCTTCGTCGATAGGCTTCCACTTAACGAGAGTCCATTCGTCTGTCACGTCCTCGAAGACGGCCTCAACGCGCTGATTCACCTCAAGCTTGTTGGCAGCAACGTCTTCCTGCGGAATATCGATCACGTTGCCGATGATGCGCGCACCCTCGTCAACTTCGATCAGTGCATGGACGTACGGGGCCTCTTCCGCGAATGCCGGAATCGCCGGCTGGAAGACCGTCGTGTACGAGAAGACCCGTCCTTTTCCACTGACCTTCTGCCAGACCAGGCGATCCTGAGGCGCCCAGCAGATCGGGCAGACCTCGCGGGGGTAGAAGAAGTGGCCGTTGTGGTTCAGGCAGTACTGCATCCACAATTCGTGCTTCTTCGTCCCGTCCCAGAAGGGCTTCGAGACCTCCGGATTCATCGCTGGGCGTGGAAGCGGCTTCTTGTATTCGCTCGTCATCCTGTGTCCCCTGTGTCGATTGAGTATTGCGGGATCTAGAGTGTGTTCTCGGACCCGAGAACGAGAGTAGTCATGCTACTCGCGGTGCCGCCTCAACCATTCACCAAGCAGAGGTCGTTCCGAGCCACCTGCCGGACTCCGGCTTTACCCATGATCTGGCGCGTGCCCTCAATCACGTGGCGGAATCCGCCCGCAAGGCCCGGCTGCCCAGCCGAAAGCTGGCCACCGTCCGTATTGATCGGGAAGGTTCCCTTGTAGGTTGTGTCCGTGGAGGCGAAGAACGGACCGATCTCGCCTTTCGGAACGATTCCGGCGTCCTCCAGGCACATCGCCTCAAGAATCGTGTAGCAGTCGTAGAACTCCGCGAACTGAATGTCTCTCGGCGTGTAGCCCGACATCGCGAAGGCGACCGGGGCCGATCGAGCGACGGGTGAGGTCGTGAACTCCGGCTTCGGATACGCTCCGAAGTCGTCGAGCGCGGTCCCAACTCCTAGCACGTATACCGGATTCGTAAGGCTTGCCTTGGCCCGCGCCGCGGTCGTGACGATTGCCGCTGCCGCTCCGCCGCAGGGCATCACACATTCAAGCAGGCGCAAGGGGTAGTTCACGTACCGGGAATCCAAGACGTCCTGGTGGGAGATCGGCTGACCCTTGAAGGCCGAGTGATCATTCTCCAATGCATTGAAGCGCTGGTTGGACGCCACATGAGCGAGCTGCTCCTGCGTGGTTCCGTACTGATCCATGTGCTTCTTGTAGATCATGGCGTAGCCGGTGTTGGCGCCAGCCGCAGTGCCGTACGGCATCTCGAACTCGCTGCCCGGGCCTCCAAAGCCCTCGCCACCGCCGCCAAGCGCCGGGTTTCGAGCCACGCCCATCAGCACGAGGACGTTGTTGGCGAGACCGTTCATCACCGCCATAGAGGCGATGGCGATACCGGTTGCTCCACTTGCCCCCATCATGCTCGAACCAGTACCGAATCGGACGTCCTTGATGCCCAGGTACTCCGCGACGGACGCGGGGTAGGTGGCACCACCCTCGGTAACGATTCCGTCCACATCTTCTTTACGGATGTGGGCGTCTTTGATCGCAATCCGAGCCGCATCACCCAACAGCCCCAACATGGACCGCCCGGGCGTGCTGCGCTGTGTTGGGAGTTCGCCGATCCCGATGATCGCCGCTTCGCCGCGTAGGCTCACGTTCCTGACCTCCTGGGTGCTTCTTAGCGTGCTTCTGGCCGAATCAGTCCGGTATTCGCGCTAGCCGCCAGCGCGTTGCCACTTCACGAGCGTCCACTCGTCGGTGACTGCTTCGAATACCGCTTCGACAGGTTCGTTGAGTTCAAGCGCATTGCCCTCGACCTCTTCACGAGTGAGGCCAACGACGTTACCGACGATGCGGGCACCGGCGTCCAGTTCGATCAGCGCATGGATGAACGGTGCTTCTTCCGCGAACGCTGGCAATGCGGGTTGGTACACCGTGGTGTACGAATGGACCCGCCCGGTGGCCGGCACCTGCTGCCACACCAATCGCTCCTGCGGAGCGAGGCAGACCGGGCAGACCTCACGTGGATAGAAGAAATGTCCGTTGTGATTCAAGCAGTACTGAAGCCAGAGTTCGCCCTTCTTCGCACCATCCCAGAACGGCTTCGATACCTCGGGATTGAGGGTCGGCCGAGGGAGAGGCTTCTTGTATTCGGAAGTCATCGAGTGATTCCTTTAGCTCGTTTGCCGCTTCGGCTGTTCTCTAAAGAGTGTTCTCGGAACCGAGAACCAGCGTGCACATCGTGCTCGCTGAGCCGCCTCAACCATTCACCAAACAGAGATCGTTCCGGGCAACCTGCCTTGTCTCCGCCCGTCCCATGATCTGACGGGCGCCCTCCACAACGTGGCGGAACCCACCTGCCAGGTTCGGCTGGCCGCTGGAAAGCTGGCCACCGTCCGTGTTGATTGGGAAGGACCCCTTATAGGTGGTGTCTGTCGAGGCGAAGAACGGGCCGATCTCACCCTTCTGGACGAGGCCGGAGTCTTCCAGGCACATGGAAATGAGAATCGTGTAGCAGTCGTAGAACTCGGCGAACTGGATGTCCCTTGGCGTGTAACCGGACATCGAGAACGCAATCGGCGCGGAGCGGGCCACGGGGGTCTCGGTAATGACCGGGCGCTGCCATGCCGTCTGCGGATCCGTACCCACGCCCGACCCGAGGATGTAGACCGGCTTGTTGTGGCTGGCCTTCGCCCGGTCGGCAGAAGTCACGACGATCGCCGCCGCGCCACCGCACGGCATGACGCATTCAAGTAGCCGGAGCGGGTAATTGACGTACCGCGAGGCCATGACGTCC
>CAZIBZ010000048.1:0-3693 GCA_964537445.1 uncultured Dehalococcoidia bacterium
CTGCCGACGACGAGGGCAGCCGCGGTGAACGGCGCTTTTCGACCGAGTCCACGCACTTCGTAAATCGAGGCCGATGACTGGTGGATCGCGTGCAGTGTCACACCCGCCGTCAGGAACAGGAGCGCCTTGAAATACCCGTGCGTCACGAGGTGGAACATGCCGCCGACGGTGTGCTCTTCACCCGCGAGCCCCGCCGCCCCGAGCGCCATCATCATGAACCCGAGCTGACTCACGGTGGAGTGCGCGAGTATCCGTTTGAAGTCGGTCTCCGAAAGTGCCATGAGACCAGCGAGCACCGCGGTCAGCAGTCCAACGATGGCGATCAACCAGAGCACCGCGGGCGCTGCGAGAAACAGGGGGAATAACCTGGCAACGAGGAACACTCCGGCGGCGACCATCGTGGCTGCGTGGATCAGCGCGCTCACCGGGGTGGGTCCTTCCATCGCGTCTGGCAGCCATACGTGGAATGGAATCTGTGCGCTCTTCCCGGCCGCGCCCAGGAATACGAGGAACGCCGCCAGCGCCAGGAACCCCTGACTGAAGCTGTCGAGCTGAAGGAAGATCTGGTCGATGTCGAACGTTCGTCCGGCCTCGACAAAGAGGATCAGAATCCCGATCAGCAGTCCAACATCGCCGAGACGGGTGGTGATGAACGCTTTCTTGGCGGCCTCCGCGGCGGACCGACGTTCGTACCAGAACCCGATGAGGAGGAATGAGCACAGTCCGACGAGTTCCCAACTGAGATACATGATCAGGAGGCTCTGGGTCAGAACGAGTCCTAGCATCGCAGCGACGAAGAGCGAATGTGCCGCGAAATACCACCCGAGCCGCGGCTCCCTCTTCATGTACTCTAGGGAGTAGACCTGCACCCCAAGTGACACGGACGTCGCCAGGACAATCATCATCGTCGACAGGGCATCGACCGTGTAGCCGATGCTGAATTCGGCGTCGGCGCTTCGAAGCCACGTCCACGTCTGCTGGCTGGTCCCGTCTGCCAGGTAATCACCGAGGGCGCCAAGCGCCACAACGAGGGCGAACCCGACGGCAAGGATCGAGACGGTCGGGGCGAACCAACGGATCCGGTGGAACCCGATGGCCAGCAGGACGAACGAGGCGAGGGGCAGTCCGGGGACGAGCCATGCTTCGTTCGCGCCGAACGGTATCTGGCTCAAAAACTCCATGAAGTCGACTACGCGCTATTGCTGGAGGGTCGAGATGCGGTCGAGGTTGACCGTATTCCAGTTCCGGTAGAGGCGCAGGATGATCGCCAATGCGAGCCCAACCTCGGCAGCCGCAATGGTGATTACGAATACGACGAGCACCTGTCCGACCGGGTCCCCTCCAACCACATACCGAACGAACGCGACGAGATTGACGTTCACGGCGTTCAGCATCAGTTCGATCGCCATCAGCACCAGAACGGCGTTCTTCCTCGCGAGTACGCCGTACAGCCCGAGCGAGAAGAGTCCTCCGCTTAGCAATAGCAAGAATTCCAGGGGAGTCATGGCTCGGTATTCCGCGTCCTCGTCAGAACGACGGCTCCCACCATCGCGACGAGCAATACGAGGGAGGCGATTTCAAAAGGAACAACGAAGTTGCTGAAGAGCGACTCCGAGAGGGTGGCGAATCCTTCTCCGGGGTTGTCACTCGACTCAAGCTCCTTCCAGGGCGTGAAGAGCGCGGCGACGGCCAATAGTCCAAACATGGCCGCCGCGGAGACCGCCGCGAGAGGGCGCTGTGGATTGTCCTCGACTTGCGACTGTTCCGGCGCTCGGGTCAGCATGATCGCGAACAGCAGGACGATGGAGATCGCTCCTCCATATATCAGCAACTGGACCAGGGCGAGGAACTCCGTCAACAACAGGAGGAAGATCACCGAGACGCCAACGAGTGTGAAAAGCAGAAATATGGTCGCGTAGACGACGCTGCGGGTCGACACGACGCCGAAGGCGCCTGCGAGGACGACTCCGGCCAGCGTCCCCAGAAGGGCGGATTCAATCACTGTTGATCGGCCTCGTCCGTCTCGGAGGCCTGTTGCTCCTCGCGTTCTCGCGCTTTCTGCGCTCGGAGTTCGGCCGCTTTTCGGCGCCCTTCAATGACGCGCGGATCCACCGCCGGTTGATCTGTTTCGGTGGTTTCGGTTGACTCAGGTTGTGGAGTGGCTCGAGTCCCCTCCTCGGCGCCGGCCGCTTCTCGCTCCCGTGCTTTCTGCGCCCGAAGCTCCGCGGCCTTTCGACGCCCCTCCGCGACCCGTGGATCCACTGCCGGTTGATCTGTTTCGGTGGTGCCGGTTGACTCAGGTTGTGGAGTGGTGGGAGTCCCTTCTTCGGCGCCGGCCGCTTCTCGTTCCCGTGCTTTCTGCGCCCGAAGTTCCGCAGCCTTTCGACGCCCCTCTGCGACCCGTGGGTCAACGGCCGGTTGATCCGTTTCGGTCGTTTCCGTCGTCACAGGTTGCGCACTTGCGGAAGCGCCCGCTTCGGCGCCGGCGGCCTCGCGTTCTCGCGCCTTCTGTGCGCGTAACTCAGCCGCCTTTGCTCGCGCCGGCGCGACGGTAGGGGCGGCGGTGTCTTCGGCATTTCCACCAGCTTCGAGGGCCCGCTGGGCCCGCATCGCCGCCGCCTTCGCCCGGGAGGCCGCGACCCGGTCGTCCGGCGATGGCGCGTCAGAGGCAGCCGGTGTGGCGGAAGGGGTTGGTGCGGCGGCCGCGTCGCTGGCCCGGCCCTGAGCCGCGGCGCGCCTCTGTGACTTCTTCGTTTCAGGCGCCGACCAACGCCCTCGCGCAACCTGATCGCGCCCACCTTCGAGCAACTCGCCCAGACCCTGAACGAGCTGTGTCCGTGAACGCTTGCTCACCTCAAAATTGTCAGACATGACGATGGCGTCGAAGTTGCAGTAATCAACGCAAAGGCCGCACACGATGCAGTCGGCGATATTCAGTTCGAAGTCGTCGACGATCTTGCGGCGTGTACTCTCTTCCGTGGCGAATTTCGGGTTGTCTTTCATCGAAACAGTGATCACATCTGTGGGGCAGATGCGCATACAAATGAGGCACCCGGTGCAATACGGCTCGTGAGCCTCCTCGTCCCAGGTGAGGACGGGGTGCGCCATGAAGCGTGGAGCAAGCGTCGGACGCTCAGTCGGGTATTCGACGGTGACCTTGCTCCGGAAGGCGATCCGCATGGTCGTCGCCAGGCTCTTGATCGTTCCGAACATCTACTGGGCCCACCGTTCGCGGAATTGGGTGAGCCGTCTGCTGCGGCGCCACATCATGCCGTACAAGGTGACAGCCATGACAGCGAGATTGAGAAGCGTCAGCACCCAGAGATCCCACCCGTAGAAGAGTGTCGATGCAACGAGCAGGAGGTTCAGGAACGCCAGCGGGATCGCGACCTTCCACGCGAACGCCATGAGTTGGTCGATCCGCAGTCGAGGGAGCGGTGCTCTGATCCAGAAGACGATGAACAGAATCAAGGAGACCTTTGCACCGAGCCAAAATGGCTGCAACCACGCGAAGCGGTCGCTCCCTGGCCCGGTCCATCCGCCGAGGAACAGGATCGCGCCGAGAACCGCCATGGTCATCAGCCCTGCGTACTCCGTCAGAAAGAAGACTCCCCAGCGGATGCCGCTGTATTCGACCAGCGGTCCGCCAACAATCTCTTCCTCGGCGAGCGGTATATCGAACGGGATACGCGC
>CAZIBZ010000049.1:0-5845 GCA_964537445.1 uncultured Dehalococcoidia bacterium
GGGGAATCGGAATCGTCGATCGTCGATGCATTGACGGACCTGGACGCCAATTTCGATGCGGGCCGCATCCCCGAAGATGCCTATCGAAGCGCACGGGCGGAACATGTTCAAACGTTGCGACGGCAACTCGAAGGCGAGGGAGGCGAATGACTGCTGAGCGAACAGTCGTCGCCCCCGGAGGTCACCAACCTCCCCCTCCGGCGATCGGGTGCCGCGGGCTCACAAAATCGTACGGGGAGGTGGTCGCGCTTCGTGCGATGAATCTCTCGATCGAAATCGGGGAGCGAGTCGTGATATTCGGTCGCAACGGGGCCGGAAAGACGACCTTTATCAAACTTCTCGCTGGCCTGATGAGACCGACAGCCGGATCCGTCCATGTGTCGGGGCGCCAACCCTGGGGATCACCGGGTACCGTTCGGGCGCGCATAGGATTGGTCAGCCAC
This sequence comes from uncultured Dehalococcoidia bacterium, assembly GCA_964537445.1. Taxonomy (GTDB): domain Bacteria; phylum Chloroflexota; class Dehalococcoidia; order UBA6926; family UBA6926; genus JASLZO01. Next base: position 444 of record CAZIBZ010000049.1, read on the forward strand.
CAGAGTTACCTGTACGGGGAGTTGAGCGCCAGAGAAAACCTGCGATTCTACGCGCGTCTATACGGCCTCTCAGATTTGGAGAACAAAACCGACGATACGCTGGCCAGATTTGCGCTGGAGAACCGTTCGCGGGAGCCAGTCCGAAACCTTTCCCGTGGTCTTCAACAGCGGGTTTCGCTGGCCCGGGCGATGCTCCACGACCCGCAGTTGCTGTTGCTTGACGAACCAGATACCGGGCTCGACCCTTCCGCTCGACAGAGCCTTCAGGACGTCCTCCACAGTTCCGGCTCGGGACTGACGGCAGTGATAGCAACACACGACATCGACCTCGGGATGACACTCGGCGACCGAACCATCGTGCTGGATTCGGGTCGTATCGTCCGCGATTCGGTCGTCGACGATTCGCCGAACGCGACGGCCGAACGCGACGGCATACTCGAAACCCTTCTCCACGGCAGCCAGCAATGACGATCGACCCATCCTTCGCCGTGTCGAGACCGCCTTCCTTCCTTCGCCAGGTGATAGTCCTGTCGGCCAAAGAGTTGGCAATCGAGCTTCGAACCAAGGAAACCGTACCGTCGATCGTCATCTTCTCGGTCGCCTCTCTGATCACGTTCCAGTTCGCCTTCGACCTCCGTGGCCCAACGCTGACGCTGGTCGCACCGGGAGTTCTCTGGGTGGCGATCTTGTTCGCCAGTCTGTTAGCACTCGGTCGGTCGTTTGCCCGCGAAATGGAGCGCGGATCGTTGGACGGGATCCTGGCGTCCCCGGTCGATCCTGCGGCGTTCTATCTGGCGAAGGTCTTGGGAAACCTGAGCTTCATGTTGGTGCTCGTCGCGGTCACGGTACCAATGAGTGCGGCCTTGTTTGGGATTGACCTCTTTCGGCCATTCTTGCTCGGGATCATGTTCCTCGGCAGTTTTGGCATCGCGGCCGTCGGAACGATCCTCTCTGCCGTCGCCGCAAATACGCGTGCTCGCGAGGCTCTGCTCCCGATCCTCCTCCTACCGCTGCTCGTCCCAGTAATCCTGGGAGCCGTGCGGGGCACCGCAATGGTCCTAGATGGCAGGCCATGGCAAGAGCTGCAGAGTTGGACTGGGATGCTCATCGCGTATGACACCCTATTCGCAGCACTTTCGGCGATGTTGTTCCATCATGTCGTCGAGCAGTAATCGTCCCCCGTTCGGATCCGCACCGTTTGATATTCAGCTTCTGGAGGGATCTATGGACAACGATTCGCTGGGTGGGTTCAGTCCCACGTTCGTTTTCCTCACATTCAGCATCGCTTGGGTGGCGTTATTCGGATACGTTTTCTACCTCGCGCGCCGACAAGCAGATGTTCGAAACGATCTGGAGGACCTGAGACGTGAGGTCGCTGGCAGCAGCGACGAGGGTACTTCGGCGTCAACGGATCGAGACGGCTAACGGTCTCAATCCCCCCGATTAGGTCAGATCGACCCGTCGACCATCACGACCAGGAACACCAGAGCCAAGTACAGGATGGAGTATTTGTAAAGCCGGAGTGTCGCCGCACGGTGCTTCTCTATCAGGAGCCTCCACGCGTAAAAGCCGAACAGGCCGCCCAACGCGAGCACGGCACCTAAGTACAGATATCCCAGACTCTGGGTCGACAAGAAGAACATGACCGTCAGCACGTCGACCAGCACCACGTACAGGAAGATAGACCAATGGGTCGCGGTTTCCCCCTTCACTACGGGCAGCATGGGAACATCGGCGCGAGCGTAGTCGTCCTGTATCAGTAGCGACAGGGCCCAGAAATGCGGCGGCGTCCAAAAGAAGACGATCCCGAAGAGATAGAACGCCGGCAAGTCGAGGCCGCCGGTGATCGCGGCCCAACCCACCAGAGGAGGGACGGCCCCCGCCGCACCACCGATCACGATGTTTTGGACCGTCGTCCTCTTGAGCCACATCGTGTACACGAAGACGTAGAAGAGCGATCCTCCGATCGCGAGCGAGGCGGCCAACACGTTCGCAACTGTGGAAAGCAGCACGAACGACGCAGCGTTCAGTGCGATCCCGAACCCGACGGCGAACTGCGGGCTGATCCGGCCACTTGCGACCGGTCGTTCGCGGGTCCGTACCATCGCCCGATCGATTCCACCTTCGATCCCATGATTTATCGCTCCAGCCCCTCCAGAAGCTAGCGCGCCTCCGATCAAAACGGCAATCGCGATTCCGAACGGTGGCATCCCACGTGTGGCCAAAACCATGCCCCCAGTCGCCGTCAACAGCAACAGAATCATCACGCGTGGCTTGGTGAGCGTGACTAGATCCGTCAGGAATGTGGCGCCGCCGTGAGTCGGCGAGTTGGGATCGACCTGCTTAGCCCCCGCCGTTTGATCAACAGCCTTCGTTCTAGCGGCGAGCGCCAGCAGCAAGACCGCACACCCCCAAACAGCGGTCGCGAAAGCAATATGCAGCACGCGCGGCGATTGTACGAATCTCGTCCACGGAATCAGGGCTCCGACGAGGATCTGAGCGATCAACAAGTGCCCCAGCACGATTGCGACGCGTCGTATCGCGCGCGAATTCGACCGCTGTCTCCAGGCGATTCGCACCAGCCCAACCGAAGCGATCAAGGCGCCTATGACCGTGATGCGGTGGATGACCTGAATCGTCTGTTCTTCGCCCTGCGGGAATATCGCTCCGTCGCAGAGAGGCCAACCGCCCAACCCCCCACCACACGCAGCTATTGCGACCTCTGAAACTACGAAAGCCCCCGAAAGGAGCACAAGCATGGTGCTGATTACGACGGCGATGGACCATCGCTTCAGGTGATCAATATCGGCAGCGGGAACCTCTCCTGAAGCCATCGGCTGGCGAGTGATTCCGTTCGCCACAACGGCGGAGACGATCAGTCCTGCAAATACCATCTCTGCGGTGGCGAGGTGCAATGTCACGACCGGCGGTGGAAGCTCGGCCAGTACCGTGATTCCACCGAGAACCGCGACAACCATCAGGAATCCGAAGGCGACCGTTGCGGGCAGGAAGACCCTCTGAGCATCCCCTCTTCGCATCAGCACTGCGAGCATCGTCTGTAGAAACAATCCTGCGACCAGCAGGATGACCAAGCTCCCGGCTAGCCGGTGAGAATATTCGATCAGAACGTAGTAATTGATCGGCGGGATCAGTTGGCCGTGGCAGAGGGGCCAGTCGGGGCACGCCAAACCGGCCCCTGAGACTCGCACGAAGCTCCCCAGGCTGATCTGACCGAAAGTTGCGATCAACCCGGCAACTGCCAGCCAGAATGACGTCGTGGCGCCAAACACGATGGAGGAATCCCGGTGGGGCTCAGCCGGAAAGCCGATCCGTTCGTCAGACACGCGTCCCACCAGGAACAGCGATCGGCGCTCCAGCTACCTCGAGTTGGCGCTTCCGCGTAGCCTCTTCATCCTTCTTCATGGCGACCATGAAAAGCGCCGACACCGCTATGAAGTACGGAATCATTGCGCCGATCCACATGATCAGACCGCCTATCTGTTGATCAGTCATGGGGTCGATCCCCCAGTAGTCGCCAGAAGCGACATATGGCTCGTACCAAGGCTCCGACGTAAACGTCAGCATCGCCGCCAGTGGAAGACTCTGGGTCAGAGCGAGGATGACGAACACCAACCTCCCGAGGTAGGGAATCCGGCCTCGAAATGGCACAGGATCGATGACGATCCACCAGAACAGCAATGCTGTTCCCATAAAGCTCGCATGTTCCAAGATGTGGACGGTTTCGCTTTCGAGGGCCGCCGTGTAGAGGGAGGGCATGTGCCACCCCCAGAGAGCCACCACGAACGCGGACCAAGCAATCATCGGGTTGGTCACCTGGCGAGCCACGAAACGGATCTGCGTCGACTGTGCCCCTGGTATCACCGTTATCCGTCGTAACCCTGGCGGAATACCACGCAGCATCGGAAGGAGGGGAGCACCGAGCAGGATTAGCGGTGCGGCAACAAATACGAGCATCAGATGCTGGGTCATATGGAACGCAAACAGCCGGTCTGACAAGGAGTCGATCGGCGAACTCAGCGCGAGAAAGGCCGTTGCGATCCCAACGTAGAAGCCGGCTGGCCGCCACGGTCCGAGTACGTGCCCCTTTATTGGGCGCATCGTGAAGATCCCGCGTGTATAGGTGACGAACGCCAATCCCAATGTCAGTACGACTATTGGGTCGAAGGACCATGCACGAACCAGTTCAGCGGCGCTCAATGTGTCTCTCGAGACCGGTCAACAGCAGACATCCCGCGCTTTCACGCGTTCAGTCTATGGGTAAGCATCGACTCAGGCGGTTTCTAACGGCAGATAACCGCGGCCGACGCCGGATCGCGGTGCTACTCGTCCTTGGCCCAGGACATAGCCGCAGCGGTGGCGCCAAGGAGCACGATAACTGTCGCCCCCAACGCGATAGCCACTGGAGTCACGATGTGCTCTTCCCCAACATCAAACAACACGGTGTCGAATGCCAGCAGTAGGCTTCCGATCGCGACGATCAGAACAGCGGTGATGGCCGCCGCAACGATCGGGAGGATCAATGGAAGCCACACGCGGTTCAGCGCGGTGTTTGCACCCGATTCTTCGCGATGAGCAGACATAGTCGGTTCCTTCGGACGCTACGCAGCGGGTAGGTAGAAATTGTCGAAAAGCGTGACAAGGGCTAGCAGCACCGCAACGGCAAGCAGAAAGCCACCAGCGAACATCGTGGTATACAGCCGGGCATCAAACTTCAGATGCATGTAGAAACCAACCACGATGACGAACTTCGCAGCCGACAACACCAGCAAGATCGGTACCAACAAGGGCTTCAGCCCTTCCATAAACACGACCGCCACCTCGACCGCCGTTATCACCGTCAGAATCACCGCGATCAAGATGTACGTTATCGGCGTCGGGTGACTCGATTCGTGCACCTGAGCCTGTTGAACTGCCATTCTCAACCTCTCACTTTTACGACGGGATCAAGTAGATCACGGTGAAGATCACGATCCACACGATATCGACGAAGTGCCAGTACAGGCCAACAAGTTCCACGTTCTGACTGCTCGGCTGCGGCACTCGGCCCAACATTGACGCGCCCGTCAACGAGAACAGCATGAAGATGCCCACCGCAACGTGCGCACCATGGAACCCGGTGAGAACAAAGAATGTCGTGCCGAAAAGATTCGTCGAAAGCTTCAAGCCTCCATCGACGAAGACCGAGAACTCGTAGAATTGCCCGCCAACAAAAACCGTTCCCAGGAGAGCCGTTGCCACCAGCCAAACCCGGAGCGCCTTCTGGTTCCCTCGCTGGATCGCCGCCAAGGCAAGAACCATGGTCAGGCTGCTCATGAGAAGGACGAACGCGCTCACCGACGTGTATGGGATATCGAAGACGTCTGCTGGGTACGGCCCAACCA
>CAZIBZ010000050.1:0-4725 GCA_964537445.1 uncultured Dehalococcoidia bacterium
CCGAGGGAAGCCCCAACTGCTCGATGACCGAGTCATGGCGATTCCCGCCACCCGACGCCAGCCGATGGTAGTTGGCAGTCAGGAGCCGGTAGAGGTGGAAGTTCCGCTTGAGAAAACTCTTCAAGTCGGCCTCGTTGCCGAGGATGCCGTCGACGGCCACGCTGTTCTTCTCCCACTGGGTGTCGTGGAAGTCGTTACCCAGGTAGGTCGCGACGAAGACCCAGTCGTAGTCCATCCCACCGTCACCGAGGTACTCGAGCATCTCACGATACTGGACGGGGCCATACCCCGAGACGGCGGTGTTGACGTGCCGGACTCCCACCGTCCGCTCCTCGATCAGGCCGATAAAGGACTCGTCGTACTCCACTCCGTGGCCGAAAGCAAAGGAGTCCCCGAGCCAGAGGGCCGTGCATGCAGCTTCGGCTCGCGCCTGTGGAGGTACGCGAAAGCCATGCGCATCGGTCACGATCGTCCACTCGGTTTCACCCGTATCGACGTGCAGCGTCTTGTTGGGCAGCATGCTGAAGAAGGGCAGATCGGGGTGCGACCGATAGATCGCAAGCCAGGAGACGGGCTGCGGGGAGACTAGTCGCACGAAAAGCTCGCCGACCCCGACCGTCAGTGCGAACGAGATCAGGGCGAGGACGGCGCGAAATAGACCGAGGCGCATCCGTTCCTCCAGTTGGGCAGAGACTTTGCCGCCCTCCGCGCCTCACGGACGCGTGTGGGTTGTTAGCGCGATTTCAGCTCGGGGTTCAACGTCTCCAGGATGGTGAACTCGAGGCTCGCGCGTCATCGTCCTCGATTGCGAACGTGGCTGGGCGCCGCTCGGGGTCCGGCAAGAGCCCAACGAAGAGTCGGCCGAGGAATCGGGCTGTGATCGATCGTCTGGCCGAGGTCCTCAATGGCGCCACGATAGTAGGGGGGATGTGTCGGGAAGCCCACGATCGCGTGCATTGCGTTGGCGTCCTGCGCCGGACGCTCGGGCGATCGCGTGCTCCCGGTCTCGACCACCTCCTGCAGCACTTCGGAATCCGCGCGGAAGTGCTTGAGCGGTAGGCGAGCAACGGTCGCAGTTTCTGCATCCTCCTGATGGGCAAAGCATTGACGGCGCTCGACGAAATGAGTCCAGGCCAGCGCGATCTCGCGCGAAGCGGTCACGCCGAACGGGCAATCTTGGGGGGATGCCTGCCGACGCGATTCGAGCTGGCTGCGGGATATCTGTGCGTCACCGATTCGAATGGTGAGCGCATGGACGATATCGTGGTCGGTGCCGACGGGGTCCAGGGGCGTCCTGATCAGCCGCCGGATGCGGCAGCCGACGAAGGGGATTATGATACCGTCTTGAGGTCGCGGAGAGGAGCTGATCCCAACCGCAGTCTCAAGGGAGATCTGGTCTAGAACAGCACCTGGGAGAAAACCCATAACGCGCTCAACGAAGGTATTCAGCGGACATGGGGAGGGCCATTCGGCGTTTGATCGAATCCGACCGGCTAGAGTGGGGTGCGCAAGCGAGAAAGCAATGAGTATCGTAGGCATGAAACGACGGAGCCCCGAGCACGGGCCCCTCTGGGGGTGGAGCTGGACATGATTGGGCTCCCCGGAACTCGTTGACTCTGTGTCGCGGTCCCCGTCCCTCCCTCCGCGCGCATCGCGGATTGTGTCCGCTAGCACGATCTGCTTGTCGTTCTGCGTGGTTTTCGGAGCCTGCTCTGTCTACTTCGGCCTGGCCTATCTTGAGGTCAACCGCCGTCTCGAGGAGATTCTTGCAATAATCGACCCGGGCGAAGGTGATGAGAGAGCAGAGCTCAATGCCATTCTCCGATACGCTGAGTCACGCGGCGGAAGTGAGACCACACAGAAGCTTCATCCGCTGAATCCCCTACTGAAGTTCCTGAAAGCGGATCCGGAGCAAGTCGATCGCTTAGGAGGGCACTGCGGCAACCTCTCCCGCCTGACCATCTCTCTTCTTCACATCCGGGGTATCGAGGCGCACAAGATCCACCTGTTCAATCTGGATGGGTACGACCGCACGCCACCGGAGCCCTATGTTCATGCGGTCGTCGAGGCTCGACTCGAGACTGGGTGGGCGGTAGCCGACCCACTATACGGGATCGTGTACCGGAGTGGATCGGAGCTCGCCTCCTTTGCCGACCTCAGATCAGACCCGAGCCTGGTCGAAGCGCAGACTCCTTCCACCTACCCGGCCGATCTTTATACCTATCAAGAAATCAGGGGAATCCGATGGACGGTTCTACCTTGGGGGGAACGTCTTCACGGCGTCCTGGTGTCGTGGCTCGGACCCGAGGCGATCAACGGGTTCAGGTATCCATACATTCTGGAGAGGCCCAACCTTCTCCAGGCCGCGCTGTCTGTCGTTCTGAGCGTATTGATGTTTTGTCTGCATCGACTGTTGACGGGACGTGTTCGGCGACGCTCGGGCAGAGCCTCGGCGGTGGTAGGCCCGCCCGCCTCGGAGCTAGAGCCGTCCAGCCAGTCCCGTTGAACCGTTCAGAGTTTGCCCGAGGCTCCGTTTCTCGAGAGCCCGAGGACGCGTCCGACCGAAGAGACGTGGTGCAACTGCCGACTCTAATCCCCAAGGGGCGGAGTCGGGTGGGTGGGCTCCACGCGCCGCAAGGCCCTCGCTGTGCCGGCGGCGTCAATCACCCGGAGTATCGGCGACCTCCCCCTTGACGGATGAGCGGCTCAGATTCCGTAGCGGTGACAGTGGTCACCTTGGGTGACTCGGTGCCGCCGATACTATGAATGAGCTGACAGGCAGGGCCGGGGAGAGGATTCCTTGCCCGTCCGATACTCGTGAGAGGTAGTCGATGTCTATTGAATCAGGGACGCAAGGATCGCGACCGCAGCTGCTTGGCGCGACGCTGTGGTTGGTGGTGCTCGTGCTCACGACGACGGCCGATGCGCGCGACCAGGCCAGCCTGAACGACTTGGCGGTGAGGGCGGACCGGATCCCCGACTTCTATCCGAACGATGCCGCGGACACGTCCGACTGGTCCGTATTCGACGTGACGAATGCGGCGAACGCCTCCTCCCTCGGCTGCCCCCGGGCGATCGCGAGCGATGGCGGCGACGACGGTCCCGCCCTCGCATGTTTCTCGAACAATTCGCCCGCCCGAAGCGTTCTCTATCTGCCGCCCGGCGACTACGATTGCGACAGCATGAACGGCACGAACACGTGTTTTCATCTCTCCCACACCGAGCTCGTCCTGCGCGGTGCCGGGCAGGGCATAACGACCATCAGGTCTTCACGCCCCACCAATATCATCACCGTGAACAACGGTGGTGCCACGGGTGCGAGCAACGGTTGGACCGGTGGCTACGCGCGGGGTAGTCGAGTGCTGACGGTGACCGGAACGTCGGGTCTGGTGCCGGGTGGATGGGTCATGCTTCGTGCGAATCCCGATTCTCAGATCGACACGGACGTCGATCTCACCTACTACGTCCGCCTCAGCTGCGTCGCCGGCGCGGGCAGTGATTGCTCGGGCGTCGCAACGAATCAGATCAGGATCGATCGCCCGCTTCGGACGGACTTCGACACGGGTGGTCAATCAATCCGGGTCTGGCGACCGTACGAGCACGTCGGCCTCGAATCCCTAACGCTCGAGTACGATAATCCGGCAGGGGCCAGCGCCTATTCCAGTGGCGTGTGGCTTATTGGCACCGCAGACTCATGGGTCCAGGACGTCCAATTCAAGAACGGCTTCGACACGCTGCTCTACGTGATGGAATCCGCGCGAGGGTTCGTTCGGGGCTCGCGTTTCGACGAGCTCCACAAACCGGGACAGTGGAACAAGTCTGCCGCTCGCATTCAGCACGGTGTGCACGACTTCCACTTCGAGAACAATTCGACGCACCACACGCCGGTCGCGATCCAGATCTCGATCGGCGCTTCGGGCTTGGTCGTGGGCTACAACCGATTCTTCGCGCCCCAGGATGCTTCGCTCCCCGCCAACTGGTGCGAGCGTTCGATCTTCTTCCACAGCGGCGGCGTCTGGGACGTGCTCGTCGAGGGCAACGATTTCTCGTGTGGCGTGTCGTGGGACACACTCTGGGGCGGTCCCGGCCATCGAATCATCTGGTACCGCAATCGCGGTCGAGACGAGGGGGTCCAGGCACCTTTTACGGGCGGCTCGCCCGGCACGATGACGTTCCACTACGACGGGCTCCTTCAATGGACCGACACCGTCATCCGAGACATGACCTTTGTAGGCAATGCCGTCCTGGCGCTTGGCGCGACGCCGCCTCCCGGAGTAATCGGTGCAAACCTATTGTCCGAGGGCATGTGGTACGAGCGGAATCTCTTTCGCGACTCTTGTGAACTCCAGCAGGATAACGGCCCGATTACGTCCGACTGCATCGCGCGCAATACGCCGCCGGGTGACCTGGCTCATAACTACAGCGACACGACCTGGCGTGACAACGTGGTCGGGAGCGCGCGCGCGCCCGGGAGCTGGTCCGGCTTCGCTTGGCCGGACTCGCTCTACCAGGCCGGTGTCCCGTCTTGGTGGTGCCAAGAGTCCGGGACCTTCCCGAGCATCGGCGCGCCGAGTGATGACTTTGCGAACCCGGCGAGCCACACCCTCCTGCCGGCTCACCGGACATCGACTGGCATGGCCTGTAGCGCCGTTGGTGGCTTTCCGACGCCGACGTTCCTGCCCGAGTAGAGCCACCTGCGCGAGCGGATTTCTCAAAGGTGGGACA
>CAZIBZ010000051.1:0-3947 GCA_964537445.1 uncultured Dehalococcoidia bacterium
CTCGACCTCCTCGGGGTTGACCGTGCGATCGCCGTCGTGACGAAGGCAGATCTCGTCGAAAAGGACTTCCTCGACCTCGTCATCGAAGAGGTCCGCGAGACCTTCTCGACCACATCGCTCCGAGACGCCGACATGATGGCGGTCTCGGCATACACCCGGCAGGGTCTCGACGAACTGATCCAACTTCTCGATTCAAGGCTGCGGGAAACCCCGCAACGCCCCGATCTGGGCCGCGCTCGGCTGCCCATCGACCGTTCGTTCACGATCTCCGGTTTCGGGACGGTCGTCACCGGGACCCTGGTGGATGGTCAAATGTCGGTCGGAGATGAAGTCGAAATCGTCCCGGGTGGTGGACGAGCCCGTGTCAGAGGTCTTCAGAGCCACCAGCAGCAGCACGAAACGATCGGCCCGGGCACGCGGACTGCCGTGAATGTCTCCGGCGTTGATGCGGACGAACTCGGCCGTGGCCAGATCCTGGCCAAACCGGGGTGGCTGCGCCCGACTGTGGCGGCCGACGTCCGGCTGCGCATGATTGCGGGAGCGCCGAACGCGCTCCGCCACAACACGACGGTCACGCTCCACTGGCTCGCAGCCGAATCGTTGGCCAAGGTACGGCTTCTCGACTCGGAGCGTCTGGAGCCAAGCCAGGAGGGTTGGTGCCAGGTGGTCCTCGAGGATCCCTTGCCGCTGGTCAAGGGCGACTTCTTCGTTCTGCGGTCGACGGTCGGAACGCTTGGCGGCGGCAGGATCGTCGAGACGGACGCAAGGAGACATCGCCGTAACGACCCGGAGTTGATCGCGCGCCTGGAGTCCCTCGCAGGAGACGATGCTGGAGAAGTGATCGTCCGAACGCTCGAATCCTCAGGGCCGTTGACACCGGCTGCGCTCGCGCGGGCAGTCGTGCTTCCGGAAGATCAGGCGCAAGAAGTAACGTCCGAACTCTTGGAGATTGGCGCGGTTGTCTCCGTCGGGGAGGATGGATCCCCCCTGCTCTATTCGCGGGCCGGTTGGGATTCCTTAAAGTCGACAGCCACCGAAAGCCTCGCCAACCACCATCGCCAGTTCCCGCTCCGCAGAGGTGCGCCGCGGGAAGAACTTCGCAGCCGTCTGCGGATCTCGCCAGAGATATTCGCCGCCGTGGCCGCACGGCTCGCCGTCGATGGGACCGTCGTGGAGGAAGGCCAAACCGTGCGTTCCCCGGACCACGCCCCTGCACTATCCGATTCGGCGCGCAGCCACGCGGAAGACGTGCTTCGACAGCTGAGGACCGACCCTTATGCGCCCCCAACCGACATCACCATTGACCCAGAGGTGCTCGGCTACCTTGCGGAAGCATCAGAAGTGATCCCGATCGGTGACGGCATCGTGTACGCTGCCGAGGCGTACAACGAGATAGTCGGCAGGATCGTGGAACATCTGAAAGAGAAAGGCTCGATCGCGGTCAGCGATGTTCGCGAGCTCTTCGGGACCAGCCGCAAATACGTCCTTCCACTGCTCCAGAGCATGGACGAGCGGCGTATCACACGACGCGACGGGGACGAACGGGTCCTTCTGTAACGCGTTGGTCGTTTCGATAGCTCGACAGGGTCAACGGGTTCGGTACCGGTACGCGCCTCGAACCGAGGCGCCGGTAGTCACATCATTCGACGGAGTCTTTGTCCCATCAGCCCATCGGCTTTTCAATCGCGATCTCGTGTAGCTGGAGCCCGTCATACGGCTCCGAGATCACCGCCTTCGCCTCGAGGTCGTAGTTCAGCGCCGCTTCGATCACGACTTTCGCCTGGCCGAGAACCGCGTCCACCTCGGGGGCGGAACTGGTCCACCCGGGTAGCGCTGGCGTCTCCGCCTGGAATCGTCCGTTCTCACGGCCGACAAGGACCGGAAATGTGAGGGGGCCGGCCCACCTCTGAGCGTCCCGATTTCGCAGGTTACGATACTAGCACGATGCCTCTCGACCTCTCTTTGCTCCATCCTCAGCTACGAGAACTCGGAGAGCATCTTGCCGCCAACCGGGGGGAGTTTGCCGCCCGACTGAGCACCGCTATCACCGTCGCGGAGCGCAGTTCAGAGGACGACCGATCCGATGGCTTGAGGCAGCGGATAGCGGAAAACCGCGGGAGGTACACCTGGCTGGTAGGTGATCCCGTGGATCCCATCACGACCCGTGTATCTCCGACGCCTCCACCGTTTGACCTTGTCGTCCTGGCCGTTGACGGGTCTCAGATCGAGGTTGAGCGCGACGCGCCGGTCGCGTGCTATCTCCTCAATATCGGCGAGGTTTCGCTCCGATACGGCGAGACGCCGGGTGCCCGGCTTCGAAGCATCCCGACGTTGCAGTTCGGGTCGGAGCAGCTAACGGTCACTGACCCGAAGCGGAAGACCAGGGAACAGGTCGTCGATGGCGTAATCCTGGGCGCCCTTCGCGCCACCGCCGAACTCGAAGCACTGGCGTCGGTTGCGGAAGAACTACCCGAAGACGTGCCCGCCATCGGTTTGGTCGACGGAACGCTGATCCAATGGGGGTTCTCCGGCCAGAGTTACCCGGGCTTTCTTCGGGACCGTCTGCTCGGCGGGTATCTCCGGGCCCTGGAGCGACTGCAAGCGTTGGCATCCCATCGTCCGTTCGCCATCGCCTCGTATATCTCGCTCCCTCGCGCGACCGAAGTGGTGAACGCCCTGCGCGTCGCGGTATGCCCCTACCCCACACCGGACTGCGACAGGAACTGTGGATCCCTTGACCCATCGGATCGACCATGTGACACGGTGGCCCGGGTTCGCGATCGAGATCTGTTCGGGAGCATCCTGGAACCTGGTGATCGTTCGGGTCGCTTCGACAGCAAATCTTCCGTCGTCGCCGAGGACTACGGTCCACACGGCGTGAGCTTTTACTACATCAACGCCGGCTCGGAGGTAGGTCGGTTCGAGTTGCCCGAGTGGTCTCTCCCTCGTCTCGACCTCGTCCATAGCGTGGTCTGGAGCCAAATCACCCTCGGCCAGGGCTATCCCGTCTCGTTAGCGGAAGCGCACGAGCAGGCCGTAGTCCGCGTGGCGGACCGAGACCTGTTCTGGGAACTCGTCGATGCCGCCAGCGGTGTTGGATCGAACCTCCCGCGACGATCCGAGAAGAACGTCGCGAAACGTCGGCGTCCGATCTGACCCGACGGTATCCTTCCCAGCGTGGTGAATACCGAACAACGCATCGCCGAGGTGATCGAAGCATCGACTTCGGAACTCGTTTGCCAGTGCGACGCCCTCCACGAGCCACCACCTCTCGGATCAGTGATCGTGGTCAGGGATGAACGGGGTTTCACTTATGGCGTCACCGCATTTGCCGAGACGATGAGCATCGACCCGAATCGCAGGCCGGTGGCGCGCGGGACCAGCTTCGCCAATGAGGCGGAACTTTACCGCAATCACCCGGAGCTGACCGCACTACTGCGCACCGTATTCAAGGCAGTGATCGTCGCCCATCGCCCTCAGGGATCGGGAATTCTTCCTCGCCTCCCCGACGTTCCGCCGCGTGTCCACGCGTTCGTCCACTCGATCGATGTCGACGAATTGGGAGCGCTCGCCGCAACCCCGGAGGTCGTCACCGACATGGTTGCATCGAGGTCTGATATCGATGACGACGTGATCGCCGCGACGATCCGTTCGTTCGCTGAGGCGAACGCAGACCCGGCCGACTACCTGGTCCAGGCTGGCCGACTCCTGGTCGGCTTGATGCGCGGTGACCCACTGCGACTCCAGGCTTTGATCCCGAAACTCCGGCCCTCGATCTCACCATGACCCACCCGGCAGGCACCGAAATGAGCACCGACGGCCATCCGGCCGAGATCGGCACCGTGGTCGCCGGTTCGGTTACCGGCGGACTCAAGGTGAAACTCCATAGGACGACGCCGGTCGAGTCGGTCTCCGTCGGCAGTTACGTGACCATCCACGGCAAACAC
>CAZIBZ010000052.1:0-4450 GCA_964537445.1 uncultured Dehalococcoidia bacterium
AGCATGGGCAACTGCATCTCCGTCGACCAGGCCGACTGGCTCGAGTACCTCGGTGACGATCCGACCGTTGAGTACATCGGCATGTACATCGAGGGCACCCGCAACGGCAGGAGATTCTTCGAGACCCTCCGCGACGTGGCTGCACGGAAACCCGTCGTGATCTGGAAGGGTGGCCAGACCGCCGAGGGTGCCCGCGCCGCGTCGTCGCACACCGGCCACCTCGCCTCGGACATGGCCCTCTGGGACGCGATGATCCGTCAGACCGGTGCCATCCGTGTGGACAGCCAGGATGAACTCATGGACGCCTTCAAGGCGCTCCAGATGATGAAACCCACGACCGGCGAGCGCATGGGCATCATCGCCCAGACCGGTGGCCAGTCGGTCCTCGTTTCGGACGCCTTCGGCCGCGAGAATCTCAAGGTCCCGACCTTGACCGAGGAGACCCACGAGAAACTCGCTCCGATCGTCACCCTCGTCGGAGGCAGCTACAAGAACCCACTGGACGTATCAGGCTCCCTCACGAGCGTTGAGCGCGCCAGGGACATGCTCGACGGCCTCCTCGACGACCCTAACACCGACATCCTCGCCATGGAAACGAGCATCGGCTTCATCCAACGCAGGCTGGAGAAGCAGGGTCAGGGAGTTGCCGAGCTTGTCGCCGGGCTGAAGGAATTCCAGGAAGCCTCAGAGAAACCCTTCGCCGTTGTCGCTACGTGGAACCAGGACGAGGGCGCCCTCGCTGAATTCCGCACGACGCTCGCCGAAGCCGGCATTGCCGTCTTCCCGACCTTCCAGGACGGCGCTCGGGCCATCCGCAGGGTCAGGGACTTCTACCGCTCCCGAGAAGCTACAGGCAACCCCGTCACTGCCTGACGCCCCTCCCCGCATTTGTCCTGCTCTCCGTGCTCGGAGAGGTCAGTTGCCATCGGCTGAATCCGTCGGGATTTCGTTTGCCCTTACGTCGAGTACGGAATCGCACCGCTGCGATCTACTGCTGAATTGAATCCGGCCTGCCGATCCGAAGGCGCGGACATCTGGAAATACAATGAAGCCACGCGGCTGCTGTTGCATCATGCCGGAACCAGCGGTGCCGCGCCTCCGACATAGACAATGTTCCAGATAAGCGGGTTTACCCAACAGATCGCCTCTCGATTAGGGCGTCTGTATCGCGGCGCGGAATCGTTCGCACAGCACCCTTCCCCAAAAGTCATCACGATACTGACGACGCTCTCGATCATCGCGCTGGTCGGGATACAGTTGGCATCTTTTGCCCGCAACCCAACCTCGACATCCCTTCCTCAAGCGTCGATTCGTTCTGGTGACACCCGCATCTCATGGACCTGGAACAGCAGCACAGACAAGCCTCTCATCAGATGGGCGAATGGGACCGAAACAGAAGATATCTGCTTGGGCCAGCACCATCGAAACCTCCCCGGGAATTTGGAAGCCGCTTTGGGACCATTACATAGGGCTCAGCACCTCCACCGGTAAGATTTTCGCGTCATACCAATGGCCGGACTGGTATCTGCTGGAGCAAGAAATCACGGCGATCGCCGAGGATAGGGTCGCAGTAAGTTACTACTTTACCCCGCGTAGAGGGTTCGACTCTGTCACGCTTACGCTGAGACATTTTCGTGGAGATTGGCGCACATTGGAGGAAGATGGAAATGTGATAACGCTGATAACTGAAGGTGGACAGTTGACGATTCATCGTGGAGGAATCATTCAAGGTACTGAGGTTTTTGGGACGGGACCGCGATAACGAACGTCGATATCACCTACGCCGACACTCTCCAGAGAGAACGCCATTTGATTGCGGAAGAAATATTTGTTATCGGGACCGGGTTTGACGGCATCGACTGAACAAACAACGTCGGGCCGCTCGATTAGATTACGAATCGTACTGTTGCTCGTGCTCGCCGTGGGGATCCGAGCCGGACTGGCACCGCTTGCATTCCATCCATGGGAAGCGCAGACGTGGCTGAATGTCGGACACGACCTTTACGAGAATCGAAATCCCTATGGGAGATTGGACGAATTGAGCGGTCGAGTTGCTCGGCCGTTCCTCTCACCTAGAGAAACCGCTTCAAGCATTGATCGAGAGGAACCTCAGCGTTCTTCTTGAGGTTCGTTTTCTCGCTGCTGAGTATTCGACCGGGAAAACTCATGGAGGGCGAATCGACATGAGGACACGCGAGCAGGGAGCACGGCATTCGCCAAAACGAAGTCTCCACCTGCCAGTTTGCTAATAGCTTTGCTAACAGACTCCGTGGGACGGAATGCGACCAGAGATGGCTTCAGACTTGGTAAGCACGTCTCTTCGCTCGAAACGAGGATGCGCTTTCGTATCTGCTGCGTCAGCATGGGACATCGCTCTCTACATTCCTAAACCGTGTGTCGGCGGTTCGAGTCCGCCCAAGGGGTACCAGGTTTTCGTGCGAA
This sequence comes from uncultured Dehalococcoidia bacterium, assembly GCA_964537445.1. Classification (GTDB taxonomy): domain Bacteria; phylum Chloroflexota; class Dehalococcoidia; order UBA6926; family UBA6926; genus JASLZO01. The sequence continues at coordinate 2,443 of CAZIBZ010000052.1, forward strand.
GGGTCGTCATCGATCAGTGACGACGGGCGTGGCAACCCAGCCTTGGCGCCGAGCCTCGTTACATCGTTTCGCTACCGGTCAGGGGCTCGAGAGGTAACCGATGCTGACGCTGCTGGGGTCTGCTGTCGTACTGGCTGGAAGCTCGGTCGCGGTGGTTCCTGCTCTCGTTTGCTGGGGCGTCGGCGGCCACGGCGGTGTATAGCGCCCTGGTTGAGGCGTACCCGATCACCGTTGTCGAGGCGATCTGGGCCGCTGTGGCGTTCCAACGGTATCTGCGGCGACGAGAGACGGAATCTTAGATCGCTTGATGTGATATGAGCGGGCCGAATCGTTCCACCGCCCGTCTTTCGCGAGTCGTGTTGTGGCACTTTCATCTTCGAATAAAGAACGATGCCGAAGTGATTAATGGCCAATTATCTAGGAATAAAGGACACAACCGTCTGCGCTACGCCCCTCGGAATTCTGGATCCTGGCGTTCCCGCATCGCCGCCACACCCTCGCGGTGGTCCTCCGACGTCAGCGTGATGGTCTCCGCGGCGGCGGCCATATCCAGTGCGGCCCGGAAATCGGTGTTCAACCCGCTATAGACGTTCAGCTTTGCCAATCGGAGGGCGATCGGGGGTCCTTGCGCGATGCGCGTGGCTATTTCGTTAGTTTTCGACAACAACGTCTCGTCGCTGTCGGCCAGCTGGTTCAGCAAACTGAGATCTAGTGCCTCGTCGGCCCCCACGGCCTCGTTGGTGTAGATGAGCTCCAACGCCTTGGAGACTCCGGCGATACGGGGAAGCAACCAGGTCCCTCCGCCGCCCGGGAACAACCCGACCCTGGTATACGCGATGAGGAACCTCGTGCCGGGTGAGCCGATCCGGAGATCGCAAGCGGACGCGATGTCCATGCCCGCTCCGGCGGCGGTCCCGTTCACGGCGGCGACCGTCGGAATGTCGAGGGCACTGAGGGCGAGGCCCACGGCCTGGATCGAATCGTGCAGCCACTGACGGATCGTTTCAGGGGTGGTCGCGGCCGCCCTGTCCCCACTGGGGAGTTCCGAGAGGTCCCCGCCCGCGCAGAACGCCTCACCCTCACCGGTGATCACGAGGACCCGGGCTGTTCCGGCGGTTCGTATCTCGGCGATAGCCGCCAGCGCCTCGCTAGCCATCTGCTGGTTCAATGCGTTTCGCTGCCGGGGGCGGGCGAAGGTCCGGGTCGCGACGCCGTCGGTTTCCTCGACTCGGATCGTGTCGTACGCGACCTTGGTTCTCTTCGTGGGTCGATGTATTGGTGGCAATGGTAGGCGGCCAGTGAGGCGTCCGGGTGCGATAATCGGTTCGTAGCAACCGGGTCGCGGGGGCGCAGGCCCGGTATTCAACGAGAGAGGGTCACCCCCGTGCTTTACATCCTCCTGGGAACGCTGACCGACGAGGGTCAGCAGCAGATGAGCACCAACGCCGAATTGTTCGTCGAGGCGTGCTCATCCACCGACATCACCGGGGTCCAACTGCTCGGCAGGTACGCGGTGCTGGGCCGTTTCGACTTCGTCGTGCTGGCGGATGCGACCGACCACGAAGCCATCGCACGACTCTCTCTCGAACTGGGAGCGCGGGCAAAAGTGCACTTCGAGACGCTCCCAGCGATCGGGATCGGGCACCTGGGGGGGCGGGACGACGATCCCGTGATTACGTTCGAGGACGAACAAGCGCTGGACGAACCGTCGGAGCCGTCCCTGAACTGACCTCCCAACGGAACCGAGCTACTCGAACTCGCCCCAACGCGCGCCGGACTTGAGTTCGACCACCAGGGGTACCTCCAGTTCAGGCATGACAGCGGGCATGATCTCGAGCAGGAGGGCCTCAAGCGCCTCCCGCTCGGGAAGCGGGCACTCCAGTACAAGCTCGTCGTGGATCTGAAGGAGCATCTTCACATTGGACCCGAGGTCATCCAACCGCTCCTGGACGCGGAGCATGGCGATCTTGATGACCTCGGCGGCGGTGCCCTGGACGGGCATGTTGAT
>CAZIBZ010000053.1:0-5587 GCA_964537445.1 uncultured Dehalococcoidia bacterium
ACATGGTGAGGGTTCTCTTTGGTTTCCAGACTCATCGAAGTTGAAGTCCCACCCACTCCGCTCGAGCGGCTCGCGCCATACGTGCTCCCGGACCGCGAGGTCCAGTTGGCCGAACAGGCCTCCGCCGCTCGAACGCTCCTCGCCGGACGTTCGATCATCAACGTCAATTCAACGGCTCTCGGTGGGGGAGTCGCGGAACTCGTCCATTCGGCAGTCGCGTATTCCAGAGGTGCCGGCCTAGACGTCCGGTGGCTCGTCATCCAGGGCGACGCACCGGTCTTCGAAATCACCAAGCGCATCCACAATCGCCTCCATGGAAACGCGGGCGACGGTGGCGCGCTCGGCGACTCCGAGCGCGCGCGCTACGAATCCGTCCTTGCGGCGAACGCGGAGGAACTCAAGGCCGTCATCCGGGATGGCGACGTCGTCATACTTCACGACCCTCAGACAGTCGGACTTGCCAGGGTGCTCAAGGAGATCGGCGCCATCGTTATCTGGCGGTGCCACGTCGGGGGTGAACACGACGGCGCCCTCATGGACGAAGCCTGGGCATTCCTCAGGCCGTTCATCGAACCAGCAGACGCCTACGTCTTCAGCATGGATGAGTACGCACCCGCCTGGCTGGACCGAGGCCGCCTGATGATCATCCACCCATCGATCGACCCATCCAGCGCCAAGAACCTGGACATGTCACCCCGGGAAGTCACGGGCATCCTGACCCATGTCGGCCTGGTTGCTGGCGACACGCTCGAGGCTCCGGCCACGTTCACGAGGAGTGATGGATCTATCGGGCGCATGGACCACTGCGCCGATGTGATCCAGACCGGGCCACCACCTCGCGCCGACGATCCGATGGTCCTCCAGGTCTCAAGGTGGGACAACCTGAAGGACATGGCCGGTGTCATGGAAGCTTTCGTTCGACTGAGCGACAAACCACAGGACGCCCACTTGATACTGGCCGGGCCGGTGGTCACCGGTGTGGCTGATGACCCGGAAGCCATCGTCGTCTTCAATGACTGCGTCGAACGGTGGCGCCAACTCCCCCATGCGGAACGCCGGCGTGTCCACCTTGCGTGCCTGCCCATGGCGGACCGGGAGGAGAACGCCGCCATCGTCAATGCCCTGCAGCGGCACGCCACCGTCATCCTCCAAAAAAGCCTTGCCGAAGGCTTCGGGTTGACCGTGACCGAGGCGATGTGGAAAGGCAAGCCGGTTATCGGCAGCGACGTCGGCGCCATCGCCGTTCAGCTGATCGACGGCGAGACGGGCTTTCTTCTACCTGATCCAACCGACCTGGATGCTTGCAGCGAGGCTATCGGTGTCGCCCTTCACGATGGCGAGAAGATGGCACGATTCGGTACCGCCGCGCGGGAACGCGTCCGCAAGGAGTTCCTCACGGACCGAAATCTTCTCCAGTACGCGGAGCTGATAGCCCAGCTCGTGACGTCGTGACCGGGGTGCGGCGTCTACGTTTATAGGAGGCGTTCTCCCGGGAGATTGACCCGCGCACTCATTTCGTGGGGTGCCGCAACGGGGTCCGCTCTCTCGACGTAGTCGCGGCTCAGCTCTCCGATCGAGTTCACGCCCAGCAGGGCCATCGCGCTCAGGATTTCGTCTTCGAGAATCTCCAGCGTCCGCACGACCCCCTCGGTGCCACCCGCTGCAAGCCCCCAACCCTGCAGCTTGCCGATGGCCACCACATCGGCGCCCAGCGCCAACGCCTTCACCACGTCTCTTCCCCGCACGATTCCACCATCGAGCACAATCCGCGCCTTGCCTCCGATCGTGTCCACGATCCCGGGCAGCATGTCCAGCGTTCCTCGCCCGTGATCGAGTTGTCGGCCACCGTGGTTCGAGACCCAGACGACATCCACCCCGTGGTCCACGGCAATGGCCGCGTCCGCGGCGGTCGCGATCCCCTTCACCATGATCGGCATATCCACGAGGTCCTTGATGCGGTCCATCAGCTCCCAGGTGACGGAAGCACCTGGCCCGGGCATGCTCGGCCCAAGGTTCGCCAGCGCCGTTCGGCCAACGATCGGCCGTTCGCGTCGACTGTAACGCGCATTGTCTACGGTGAGCACGAACGCCTTGTAGCCAGCCGTCTTGATACGCGCCGCCATCTCCTCGATCCACGCCCACTCACCCTGGATGTACATCTGGAAAAACTTGATGCCAGCTGACGCCTCCGCCGTCTCTTCCATACCGGGGTCCGTTACGGAGCTGACGGTTTGGAGCGTCCCGAATTCCTCAGCGGCCTTGGCGACAACTCCGGCCGCCTCGGGGTGGATCCGTTGTAACCCACCGACGGGCGCGAGCATCACTGGGATGCGCATCTTCTCACCCAGAAACTCCGTTGAAGGATCGACCCCGGAGACATCGACCAGCACTCGAGGCAAAAACGCCCATTTGTCGAAAGCCGCGCGGTTCCGCCGCATCGTTGTCTCGGACTCGGCTCCGCCCACCAGGTAGTCCCACCCCGCCTGGTCGAGCGCGCGGCGCGCAGCCAGCACCACCTCTTCGTTCGTCAGGAAATCGACTGGCATAGGTCCGCTCCTTGGGGTTCGGTAATTGGTGGTTGATCCGACCGGACCTATCTTCGGCGAGATTGTGCCTTGCGGTGCCTTCGAAGCGTTGGCATCTTGCCGGACCGTCGCCGCCTAGTGCACCACCAACACTGGAGCCCGGGCTTGATGAGTCACACGGTCGCTCACGGTTCCAAGGAGGTACCCGGAGACCTTCCCCACGCCCCGGCTCCCAAGCGCGATCAGATCGACTTCTTCGCTCTCCGCCGTCTCCAGAATCTTCGCCGCGGGATCACCCCATTGCACCTGCCCGATCGCGCGGAGGCCGACCCCTCGCGCCGCCGCCTCGCCGCGCTCGACGATCTCGTCCGCTTCCTTCTTCGCTCGGAGTTCCCACCGCGAGATGATCTCGTCCCCCTCTGGCACCGGGATCTCGAACTTTTCCTGCGGAACCGGGAGGGTAACGTGCGCCACGTTCAGAATGATGACTTCGACATCTCCGTCTTTTAGAAGGCGAGCCAGCGCGCGCAGCGTCTCGGCATCCTGCTCGGACCCGTCCACGGCCATCAGTACCCGGACCATTGATCTCCCCGTCGAACCATATGAACCATCTTCGTGGCGGCGTGGCCCGGGCGCAGCGGGCCGGCGCAGATCAGCCCTGAATATGCCCTGAAAACTGCCTTCAGTGTTTTCGCTCGTATTGATTCGCGGCGAGCTCCCGCCTACGGTGTTCCCACTGTCTTCGCCGAAACCTCCTCCTAGAGTTGAATGAACAGAGACACCGTCAACGTCTTCTTCCTGTGGATCGTGCTCACCGCACTCGGCGAGTTCGTGATTCTTGGGACGGACCTCTTCCGCTACCCGGTGATCGGCGCGGAGGAGGGCCACGTCGTCGACGACGCTTTCTTCTTCCTCACCGCCCTCGCGGTTCCGGTTCCGGCCTTCGTCCTGAGCATGCTCGGCTACGCCATCGTTCGTTTCCGAGTCTCTGGACCCGATGAGGACGGGCCTCCCGTCCAGATCCATCGATCATGGGCCATCTTCTGGCTCGTATGGACCACGGGGCTCACGCTGTTCGTCATCGTTCACCCCGGGATCACCGGTATCCTCGAGCTCCGCAGCCTGGCGGCAGAGGAACCCGACCTGGTCGTCGAGACCGTCGGCAGCCAGTGGTTCTGGACCATCAACTACCCGGACGGGGTCACGGTGCGAACGTTCGAGGATGACGCCGAGATGGTCCTCCCGGTCGACAGCCACGTGAAGTTCGAAGTTACGTCTACGGATGTCCTTCACGCCTTCTGGGTTCCTGCGTTCCGCATGAAAGTAGACGCTGTCCCGGGACTTGTGACCACGATCTCGGCGAACACTATTGCACTCGGTAACTACCAGGATGACTCGCAATATCGTCTCCAGTGCGCAGAGCTGTGCGGCCTGCTGCACAACGGCATGGACGTACCCGTGAGAGTCGTCTCGATCGCGGAGTTCGACGCCTGGTTGGCCGAGAAGGCTGTAACGGCCGCCTAGGGACGGAAAAGGACCATGACCTTCATCTCACCGTTCCGCTACGTCATCCGCGCCCTCATCTTCGCGACGATCGGTTTCGTCATCGGCAGTCTCTTGGCTTCGCTCATCACCGGGGCTACTGGCGAAGCGGGGAAGGAGCCGATGCTCGCCCTCGGCTACACCGGGGCCCTTATCGGTTGGTTGCTGGGGATAGGGGTCTGGGAGGTTTGGTTCCGCGAGTGGATTGGCCTCCAACCGAAGTCGTTGAATGCCCACTCTTGGCATCAGTACCTTCGCTTCTCGACCGACCACAAGGTCATCGGAACGCAGTACCTGGTCACCTTTGTCGTCGTCCTCCTTCTCTCCGGATTCCTCGCCATGGTCATGCGGGTGGAACTCGCACAACCCGGCCAGGCGTTCCTCTCGGACCAGAACTACAACACCGCCATGAGCCTCCACGGGATCATGATGGTTGCCGTTGCGGTCGCCACGATCATCGGAGGTTTTGCTAACTTCGGCGTGCCACTCTTGATCGGCGCCGACGACGTCGCGTTTCCCAGGGTCAACGCGCTCAGCTACTGGATCATCCCGCCGGTTGCGATCCTCCTGCTGCTGACCCCGTTCTTCGGCGGGTTTGACACTGGTTGGACCGCGTATCCGCCGCTGGCCGCGCTCGGCAGCAGCGGGACCCTGCTTTTCCTGCTCGCCTTCTTGACCTTCGGATTGTCGTCGATTCTCGGCGGGCTGAATTTCATCACGACGATCATCTTCCTGCGCGCCCCGGGAATGGGGTGGTCCCGCATGCCGATCTTCGTCTGGTCAGTTTTCTGCGCGGCGTTGATCAGCCTGACCGCAACGCAATTCGTGGCCGCAGGGCTACTCATGGTCATCCTTGACCGCGTCGTCGGGATGGGGTTCTTCGATGCGGCGCGGGGTGGAGACGCACTCCTCTTCGAGCACATTTTCTGGTTCTACTCCCACCCCGCCGTCTACATCATGATGCTGCCCGCCTTCGGCATTGAGCTGGAGGTCCTGAGCCACTTCGCCAGGAAACCCGTCTTCGCATACCGCTGGGTGGTCGCATCATTCATCTCGATCACCCTGATCAGCTTCATCGTCTGGGCCCACCATCTCTACACGAGTGGGATGCCTGACTTCCTACATATCCCATTCATGGTCACAACTGAACTCATTTCGATTCCGACCGGAATAGTCTTCTTATCGGCCCTGGGCATCGTCTGGCGAGGCCGGCTGTGGCTGACGACGCCGATGCTGTTCGCCCTGAGCGTCGTCGTCAATTTCCTCATTGGAGGGCTTACCGGGATCTTCCTGGCGGACGTGCCGACGGACATCCATCTACAGGACACATACTTCGTCGTTGCCCACTTCCACTACACGATCATGGGCGGCGAGATCTTCGCCATCATGGCTGGCGTCTACTACTGGTATCCAAAGATTACAGGCCGCATGTACAACCAGAAGCTGGGACGGATCCACTTCTGGTGGATGTTTCTCGCGTACAACGCCACGTTCCTGCCCATGTTCTGGACCGGCGTCTG
>CAZIBZ010000054.1:0-9867 GCA_964537445.1 uncultured Dehalococcoidia bacterium
CACGACTCTGGGTTGCTCAACGATTCATTATGGCCGCTCGCGGTGTCGAAGGTGAGCCAGAGGCTAGTACACTCCGAATGTTCGGAAGCCTCCGATACCAGGAGTAGGAATGGTCGCTTCGACAACCACTAAGAGTCATCACTCATACCTCGCCGTCAACGTGGCGGACAGTGCCGAGGCATTCGTCGTAGCGCTGACCGTCTATGGCGTTGAGCGGATCTTTCTGAATTCGGGAACCGACACATTCCCGATCCAGGAGGCGATCGCGCGTCTTCAGGAACGAGGCCAACCGGTGCCGGACGTGGTGCTCTGCCTCGACGAGTCAATGGCGCTCTCCGCTGCACAGGGCCATTTCCAGGTGACCGGAAAAACTCAGGTTGTGCTCGTCCACGTCGATGCCGGCACCGCACAGCTCGGCGGAGCGCTGCATAACGCCCAGCGTTCGCGAAGCGGAATCCTGATCTGCGCCGGACGTGCCCCATCGACGTTCCTCGACGAGATTCCCGGTGGGCGTGACATGCCGATCCATTGGATCCAGGAGCAGCGAGATCAGTCCGGCATCGTGCGGACGTTCACGAAGTGGGAAAACGAACTCCGACGCGCCGAAAGCACCGGTTTCATCGTCCACCGTGCGCTAGAGGTCGCGTCAGCAGCGCCGGCTGGCCCCGTGTATCTCATACTGCCACGCGAGAGCTTGGTGCAACCGATCGAGGGCGAGCTGTTGTTGCCCGACCCTGCACGACACGCTATACCGACCACTCCTGCTGGTGACCCCGCGGCGATCGATGCCATCGCCCAGATGTTGGTGGCAGCCGACTCTCCTCTTCTCATCGCCGGCAGCCTGGGTCGGGACCGCGGAGCCATAGCGGCCCTCATCGAACTGGCCGGATCGGTCGGCACGCGCGTCGTCAGCGGGCCGACTCGAATGGGCTTCCCTACTGACGATCCACACTGGTCGGGGGCTTCGGCCGAGAGTTTGATCCCCGACGCGGACGCGATCCTAGTGGTCGACTCCGACGTCCCGTGGATCCCTTCCAAGGCGCAGCCAGCACCCGGAGCCCGGATCGCCCGGATCGACATAGACACAATCAAGGAATCGATCCCAATGTGGTCGTTCCCGAGTGACATCGTCGTTCATGCCGACTCGGCGAAGGCGCTCCCCGCTCTGGTAGAAGCAGTGGCGCGAATTTCGGATGCCGACCACACGCGCGAGTCGCGCGAGCGAACGTCGTCCCTCGTGGCTGACCACGCCGCGAGGATCCGGCGGCTCGAAGCCGAAGATCGAGGTTTCGGGGACACCAAGCCGATCACTCCGGAATGGCTCGTGAGATGCATGGCAGAAACGCTGCCGTCAGATGCGATCGTCCTTGAAGAGACGGTGACAAACAGGCCAAGAGTGCACGAAGCATTCCCCCGGACGCTCGCGGGAGAGTTCCTGGTCAGCGCCGGGGCCAGTCTCGGTTGGGCCCTCGGGGCCGCTGTGGGCGTACGCCTAGCGTCGCCAGAGCACACCGTCGTGGCTCTCGTCGGCGACGGTACGTTCGTCTATGGAGCACCCACGTCCGCACTCTGGGCGGCCGATCGTTACGATGCGCCCTTCCTGACGATCATCTTCAACAACAACGAACATTTCGCCACGCGGCGCTCCCTTCAAGCCTTCTATCCAGACTCCGCTTCGGAACGAATTGGCGGTGTCGTCGGAGTTGATATCAGCCCCTCTCCGGACTACGCATTACTGGCCGAAGCGTCCCGGGCATACGGTGAACGAGTCGAATCCCCCGACCAGGTCTCTGCGGCCATTCAGCGCGGGCTGGAACACGTCGCAAAGGGCAGAGCCGCGGTCATCGACGTGCAGCTCGGTCGTCCCTGACGCAATACGAAACATGGAGGAATCGACCGATGTCATCGAAATCGGCTGAGGACCTTGGAGGCGATGGCCTCCTCGAGTTGTACAGGACCATGCTCACGATCCGAGAATTTGAGGAGCGGGCGGTCCACGAAGTCACACAGCGGGGAGTTTTCGGTGCAGTCCATTCGTCTGCTGGCCAGGAGGCGGTTCCGACCGGTGTTTGCTCCGCGTTGAGGCCGGGAGATTACATGGCCAGCACTCACAGGGGCCACGGTCACTGCATCGCGAAAGGCGTCGAGCCGCGCGGGATGATGGCAGAACTCTTCGGGCGGTCCGGGGGCACCAACAAAGGCAAGGGTGGATCGATGCACATCGCTGACTTCGCAGTCGGCATGCTCGGAGCCAACGGTGTCGTCGGTTCCAGCATTCCTATGGCCTGCGGGGCAGCGCTAAAATCGAAAACCTTGGGTACAGGTGAAGTCGCGGTGGCCTTCTTCGGCGAAGGGGGGTCCAACCAGGGCGTCCTGCACGAATCGATGAATCTGGCCTCGATCTGGAATCTGCCGGTCCTTTTCGTGTGCGAAAACAACTTGTACGCCGAGTCGACGCCCGCCGACTATGCAGTCTCCGTCACCGATATTGCCTCGCGAGCAGCCGGGTATTCGATGCCTGGAATCGTCGCGGACGGAATGGATGTGCTCGCGGTACGACAGGCCTCCGTTGAGGCGGTGGAACGAGCCCGGTCGGGCGAAGGACCCAGCCTGCTCGAGTTCAAGACCTATCGATACTACGGCCATTTCGCTGGAGACAATGCGCTTCGATACCGGACCGCGGAAGAACAGGATCAATGGCGGGCCCGTGACGCCATCCAGGCGTTTCGCACCCGCTTGCTGGAGGAGAATCTCGTGCCGGGGGGCGACCTCGCGCGTCAGGAATCGATAGTCGAAGCGCTGATCGAAGAAGCCGTGCAGTTTGCCGATGCGTCTCCGATGCCGGAATCGAAAGAACTGTTCTCGGACGTGTACGTCGACTATCCCGAAGGGGCTCTACGCGCCGGGCTGTAACCGTCTTCCAGTTCTACGTCAGGAATTACAAATGAACGACTCAGCGACAACCGCTCGTACCATGCGGTACAGCGAAGCCCAGAACGAAGCCCTGCATGAGGCGATGCGACGAGATCCGACCGTCATCGTGATGGGCGAGGACATAGCGGGTGCCGCCGGGCGGGCGCACCTCGGACTCATCGACGCTTGGGGCGGTCCTTTCAGGTCCACGAAAGGCTTGATCACGGAATTTGGCGCTGAGCGTGTCATCGACACGCCGGTGTCGGAGGCCGGGTTCGTTGGCACAGCGGTTGGAGCCGCGACGGTCGGCCTTCGTCCGGTCGTAGAGATCATGTTCATCGACTTCGTGGGCGTGAGCCTTGATCAACTTCTCAGCAACGCCGCAAAGCTCCGGTACATGTTGGGCGGGAAGGTCAAGGTCCCGGTCACGGTGATGACGCGCATCGGCGCAGGAGTTGGGTCAGCAGCGCAACATTCCGAGTCGCTCTACTCATTGCTCGTTCACATTCCGGGACTGAAGGTGGTCGCACCATCAGACGCATATACGGCGAAGGGTCTGTATGCGGCAGCAATCCGTGACGACGATCCTGTGATCGTCTGTGACCACAAGAAATTGCTGAACAACGTGGGCCCAGTTCCGGAGGGCGATTACGAGATCCCGATCGGCAAGGCCCGGATCGTGCGACCTGGCACAGATGTGACGCTCATCGGCATATCGATGATGACCCTCGTCTGCCTCGAAGCTGCGGAAGCGCTCGCGGAAGCCGGAATAGATGCGGAGGTCGTGGACCTCCTCAGCTTGTCCCCCCTGGACGAGGAAACCCTGCTCGACTCCGCATCGAAGACTGGCCGGGTCGTGATCGTCGATGAAGACAACCCGCGCTGCGGAATGGCGGCGGACCTGGCGGCGCTCGTCGCGACGAAAGCGTTCGACCAACTCGACGCCCCGCCGCAGATGGTCACGCCTCCGCATACCCCGGTCCCATATAGTCGCGACTTGGAGAACCTGTACGTCCCAGATGCCGCACGTGTCGTCGCCGCGGCGAAGCGAATGCTCTCCTGAATACTCGTCCCTAGCGAAGATCAATGGCATATAGCCAGAGGGGAAACGATCACCATGGATCTGGGCATTGCAGGAAAGGTGGCATTGGTAACTGGCGGGAGCCGTGGTCTCGGGCATCAGGCAGCTCTGAGCATGGCTCGAGAAGGTGCGAATATCGGCATCTGCGCCCGCACCGAAGAAGCGCTCAGCGCAGCCGTCTCCGAGTTAAAAGCTGCGGGCGTCGACGCAGCAGGCGTGGCTGGAGATGTCATGGTGGCCGAAGACTGCGAACGTATCTACCGCCAGGTCTCCGACGCCCTAGGCCCACCTGACATCTTGGTCAATAACGCCGGAGGTAGTCGGCAAGGCACGGTCGTCACCGCAACCGACGAGCAATGGAGCGAGGTGATCGACCTCAACGTCATGTCCGCGGTGCGCATGAGCCGCCTAGCGCTTCCTACGATGCAGGAGCGAGGCTGGGGCCGGGTGGTAAACATCGCTTCCATCTGGGGACGAGAGGCCGGCGGCTCGGCGCCGTACATGACGTCGAAAGCCGCTCTCATCGCCTTGACAAAGAACATGGCGCTTTCGTTGGCGAAGGACGGTGTCCTGGTCAACTGCGTCGCTCCCGGATCGATCGCTTTCCCCGGAGGGAGTTGGGATCGCTTCCAACAGAACCAGACTGAAGAGGCGGTGGCGGAGTTCATCGATCGAAACCTCCCCATGGGCAAGTTCGGCTGGCCAGAGCCGGTCGGCGACCTGATCGCCTATCTATCATCCGACCGCGCAGGGATACTCACCGGGGCGTGCATCAATATCGACGGCGGTCAGTCAAAGTCGCTGATCTGAACGGGTAGCATCTTCCCGACGCTTGTTGTCAGAAATTGGCGTCAATCAGGCGATTCGTGCCCTAGAGTCCGCGCCTATACCGGCGCCCAAGAACCCTGTTCCAGAGACGTGTCGCTAGCGTCGGGAACCTGACGAGCCCACCCTTCCTTTTACCGAGGCGACCTCTGCGCTCTCACTCTGGTGCTCCAGCACAGTTCTGGAAGCATCACGGCGGCGCGGGAGACCCGGGGAGGGTCGGAAAGTGAGAAGACATCCACGTCTGCGGAAACGTGGACGTGGACGCCTGTGGAGGAACGGACTGACCGGTGTCGCCGGTCGGGTCCTCGGCGCCCGCCGTGCGCTCCTGTTGGCGACCTTCACCATGGGTCTGATGGTGGTCGCATCGGGCGCCGGAGCTACCAGCGGGAGCCTTGATCTCGAACCGATCGTTGGGTCCCAGGACCAACCCTCTGGTATTCCGAACTCAAGTCCTCAGGCTTTCGCGGTCGACCCCGGGGAACGACCCGTGGGTGCGGCGGGGCCGGTTGGTGGAGAAATTTGGACCGTCCACGATGCCGACGACTCTGGCAACGTCTCGCCCTCGAACCACAACTGTTCGGCGGTTCCCGATCCGGACACCATCTATACCGGATATCGGCTATTGGACGGCCTGGGGTTCGCCAAATCGGAGGATAGCGGTCTTTCGTGGAGTTCCGGTCAGGTGGGGTCTCCAACAGCCGGTGTGACCGACTGCGCAATGACCGTTCTTGAAGATGGAACCATCGTCCTGGCGTATGCCGAAGGTTCGGACATCCGGATCCGCCGTTCAATAAACGCCGGCGGTTCTTTCGGGAGCGCGGTCACTGTGGACACCGGTACATTCAGGCGCGACCTGAGTATCGACGCGCATGAGAACACTGTCGTATTGAGCTACAACGGCTCCCCTGGCCCCACTTCCGGGCCATTGAGGTTCTCCAAGTCGACGAACGGCGGGGCAAACTGGGGCTCGCCGGTGACGATCGACGCCTCCGGAGATGCCAATAACGGCCGAAACAGTTCGATCGAGATGCTCGACTCCAACGCAATCGGGGTGAGCTATAACGACCCGGTCGCCGGGGTCATGCGCTTTGCCAATTCGACCGACGGTGGGGCGAATTGGAGTTCCACCGAGGTTGTTTCGAGCGGAGTGTCTGACCGAACAGCGCTCGCATACGTCGACGCGGAGAACGTATACGTCTCCTGGCGCGACAGCGTCGGCACTCTGCTGTTCGCCAAGTCCGACGACGGGGGCGGGACCCGGTCCACCATCGTCGCCGACTCTTCCCCCAACGATACGGGGACGGGGAACAGCATGGTGGCCATAGACCAGGCGCTCATCCTGGCCAGTCACGTCGACTCCGATGATTCCGTGCTGAAGGTGTCATTTTCCGATGATGGAGGCGATAACTGGATTGATTCGATCGTTGGCGGATCAGGCTCCGTCGGCGGATTCACCTCGATCGCAACCATAGGTGGAGATCCAATCTTCATCAGCTACTTCGACGGCGATGGTGAGCTGAAGGTCGCCAGATCGTCGCCGCCCGCGGGCGGGGTTTGGGACTTCGGAAATGTCGATTCTTCGAGCGACGTCGGGTCTGCAGATCACAACTGCACGGCCGCAGTAGGAACGATGACCGCGTACGTTGGATACCGATTGAATGATGGTCTTGGCTTCGCCAAGTCAACCGACGGCGGCGCCACTTTCTCGACTGATCAGATCGGATCCTCGACCGCTGGCGTCACGGACTGTGCCATTACTGTGCTGGACGACGCTTCAATAGTGCTGGCATACACGACAACGTCCGCCGTAGAGGTTCGGCTGTCGACGGACGAAGGAGATTCATTCAGTTCGCCAATCACCGTTGACACGGGTACAGCGGGACGCCATGTCAGCATCGATTCCTTCGGACCTGAGGTGTTTCTCAGCTACAACGGGAGTAACCCGTGCTACACGCTGATTCCAGTGGGCCCGGCAGGGTTCGAACCTACGACCGATCGGTTATGAGCCGACTGCTCTGCCACTGAGCTACGGGCCCACGGTACATCCCGTACCAAATAGTACGCTCGACGTCGACGTAGCCGGTGATAGCATGAGGAACCTTCTCTCACTATCAATGCCGACTGACTCAGATTTTCGCCGTTCCAATCGTTACCAAACTATCTCGATTCGCCCGGAATCGGAAGCAATCGACGCTTTCGAATCGCTCATGGAGTGCGCCGAAGCGCCATCCCGCGAACGTTGGTCAACTGCTCTTTGTCACGCGCTGTCATCCGCGGTCGGTGTCAGTTCCCCGCGTGTTCTGGTACTGGACGCACCGAGGCCACATCGCGTCAAAGATGGGCGAACGGTGTACCAGCGGTTTGGATCGTACAGCCGCCGCGCCCATACGGTGAGAGTGCACAACCGCACGGCGCGGATCGGCAGGCCGGTCGCCTCCAAGACGTTCGCAGAAACGGTTCTCCACGAACTCCTTCATCACTGGGACTTCGAACTCCTGAACCTGGATCGATCACTCCATACCTCGGGCTTCTACCACCGCCTTGGCGACCTGAAACGAAAGCTGAACGCGGGCTCGACAGGGCCGGCCGGGGGTTAGTCTGCAGTCCCTGACCTCCCGCTTTCACTACGGCTGGCTCGTCGCCGCCGTTCTGTTCCTTTGCTTCACGATGTCTGTCGGCATCGTCCAGTACTCGTTCGGGGTCTTCGTAACCGAACTGGAATCCGAGTTCGGTTGGTCGCGCACCCAGGTGAACGGTGCGCTGTCCCTCTTCGCCGTGACCGGTCTTTTCGCGCCGGCAGTCGGATGGATCCTGGACAAATACGGATCGAAACGGGTCATGGCTATCTCGATGGTCGCCCTTGCGGTCAGCCAGTTCCTGCGTCCGTTAATGACCGATGTGTGGCACTTCTATGCCCTGAGCGCCATTCAATACGCGGCGTTCCCTGGGGCGATCATGCTCCCGTCGGGAAAGCTGATCGGACTTTGGTTCGAAGGCAGCAGGGGAAGAGCCATGGGGCTCACGGCTATGGGCGCGAATTTTGGCGGATTTGTCTTCGCCTGGCTGACTGACGTTCTGGTTGGAGCGGTGGACTGGCGCACGACGTATTTCATCTACGGCATCCTGTTCGCGATGTTGGTGCCACCGATCTTGCTCGTGATCAAGGACGGCCCAGCTTCCGCGGCGCGCGACGACGGAACCACTGTTGCCCGAGACCAATCAGGTTTCTCGGCGTCAGAGGCGATGCGGACAAGGGCCTTCGTCTTGATCGTGATCGGGCTCTTTCTCGCGACCTTCACCTACCAGTCAGTTCTGACCCAAATCGTGCCGCACCTGGAAGATATCGGCATCGACCGGGCCCGCGCGGCGATAGCGCTCAGCTTTATTTCGCTCGCCGGCATGGGAGGAAAGGTCTTCTTTGGCTGGTTGACTGACATCTTCCCGGTACGTTATGCGGTCGGCGTCAGCCTCGGATGCCAAGTCATCGGGCTCCTCATTCTCATAACTGTTGGTACGTCGTCTCCGCTCTTGTGGGTCTTCGTGCCAATCTTCGGTGTCGGGTTTGGCGGACTCGGATCGCTCATGCCCCTTGTCGTCCAAAACACGTTCGGGTTGAAGGCGTTCGGCAGCATCTTCGGTATGTTGAACTTCTTCATTCTCGGTGCGGCTTTGCTGGGACCCCCACTCGTGGGCCTGTCATTCGACACGTGGGGAAGCTACTCACCGGCCTTCCTCACGCTATCTGTGTTCTTCGTCGTCGGAGCCATCGTGATGGCGTTTGCGGTTCCCCCACAACGAAAGTCCGAAACCAAAGAGCTGGGGCAACTCGAGAGGGCGGCACAGTAGCAATCTCGGCTTCTACCCTGGTACCGGACTGTTTCTTGCTATATGAATACCAGTGGTTGGTCCACGATTTCGGTGAGAATGCTCGGCAGCCCGGCCGCGTTCAGGGCCCAGAGGGTTTTCCCCGCTTCATGGCGGTCGTCGAAGACCGCGAACAGTCCCGGACCGGTTCCCGTCATGGAGACTGGCGCGCCTCTCGCGCCAGTCCGAAAGGTTTCGAGGGCAGCCTCCCAGCCGGGATATGCGTCCGCCGCGATGGGTTCGAAGCCATTCGTGAAACCCACCTCACCGGTCAGTGACGACCATGAAGTAGCACCGCCTGCGAGAACCTGACCCCAACGATCTGTCACTTCGCCATCAGTGAAGACGGTGGGATCGAGCTTTCCGTACATCGAAGCTGTTTTGGGTTCCGGTCGTCGGACGTCAGGCACCGAAACGATGACCCACCCAGGAGGAGCCGGGCTTGATGGTTCGATCCGCTCGCCGCGACCCGTTGCCAGAGCTGTTCCTTTCGATTGCAGAAAGAAGGGAACGTCGGACCCAAGCGATGCCCCGATCTCGTGCATCCTCGCTTTCGTCAGATGCAGGTCCCACAGTCGAGACAGTGCAACCAACGCAGCCGCAGCGTCCGCGCTACCCCCTCCAAGACCCGCCGCTACCGGAATTCGCTTCACGAGCACGATATGCGCCCCTGCACTCGTACTGGTTTCGTCCCGCAGCAAATCAGCCGCGCGCAGAACGAGATTATCATCCGAATCTAGAGCAGGGTCATCCGTCTCGAGGGTGACATTCGCAGAAGGGCGAACGAACACTTCGTCCGAGAGTGCGATCACCTGAAGCACCGTTTTGATTTCGTGAAATCCGTCGTCGCGGCGTCCTAGAATCTCAACGTTCAGGTTGATCTTCGCCCTTGCGATGACATGGATCATGTTGACGACGGCGGGTCCGGTCGAGTCTCCACCATGGAGCGCCATTCCTCGATCGATAGTGTTTCGGGTCGTCGCGTCGGATCGACGCCGACATCGATAAGCCAACGCTCAACGTCGGTTGAGGTGAAGCCCATCCCATGGGACAGCGAATTCCTCAACTGCTTCCGAGGCGAGCCAAAAGCAGCTCTGACGATGCGGAAAAATGGCTCCATCGTATCTCGTGGTACGAGTGGTACCTCTCGCACGTCCAGCCGCACCACCGCGGATTCGACC
>CAZIBZ010000055.1:0-2817 GCA_964537445.1 uncultured Dehalococcoidia bacterium
GCCGACCTGGTCTTGTGGGCGACGCCGGTCTACCACATGCTGGTCCCCTCGCAGCTGACTCGTTTTGTCGAGCTCATTGACGAACATGGCTGCCAGGACGCCTTCGCCGACAAGCCAACCGTCGTATTGACGTCCTCGATCTACTTCTTCGACCATACGGCGAACAACTACATGCGCGGCGTCTGCGAAGATCTGGGCATGCGTTATCTCGGCTCACATTCAGCCGAGAGAGAGGACCTCCAGGATCACGGCCGCCGCGAGACGCTCGTACGCAAGACTGAGCGTTTCCTCGATGACGCGACCAGCGGACGCCGACTCCCGAGGCGCTTCACACCGGTGCATACCGAGATCGCCCCGTACGTTCCCGAGCCGGAGACCAGGGGCGACAAGAGCGACGGCGCCAAGATCATCCTCGTCAGTGATGCCAGACCGGAGGACTCGAACCTCAGCGCCATGATCGACGTCTTCGTGGGACGCCTTCGCAACCGCGTCGAGGTCATCCATCTCGCCGATGTCCGCGTCGACGGTGGCTGCCTTGGTTGCCTGCGTTGCTCCGATGGAAGCGCCTGTACCTACAAGGATGGCTACGCGGAGTTCTCGAACAAGCTGCTCGAGGCCGACGCCGTCGTCTTTGCACTGCGGATCTCGCACCGTGGCTTTCCGTCTCGTTTCAAGGAGATCGTCGACCGGCAGTTCTTCCACGGTCACCGGCCGGTCACCCGGGGTCAACGCACGGCCTTCCTGGTCTCGGGCCCACTTCGGCAAGTTCCGAACCTGCGGGAGGTCATGGAGGGGATGGCGGAGATCTTCCGACAGGAATGCGTGGGAATCGTCACTGATGAGGACGAGGGCAGCGTGACAGCGCAACTCGAAGGTCTCGGTGAGAGGCTGTTGTGGAGCGTCGATTCGAACTGCGTGCCTTCGACCAGCTTCCTCGGCGAAGGCGGACATCGGCTCTTTCGGGACCTCGTCTACAAGCAGCGAATCGGACTGAGCGCGGACCACCGCTTCTACGCTTCGAACGGATTGTACGACTACCCGCGCTTTAGCCTCGCAGATCGCGTCACTGAGACGTTCGTCAAGATCGCGTCACGCATCGGGGGCCCGGAGAGAAAGAGAGACCCAAAGAAGATGCTCGTCGCACCACTGCTCAAGGTCGTCGATGCGACGCCCACGGCGCCGCGTTCCGCACTCGCGGGCGTGGCGCCCCATGACTCGAATGACGAAATCTGATTGACGAGAACGTGTCTCGACCCACCTGACACCATTGTAAGAACCGGAGATCATCGTCACATCGAGATTCGCTACGAGGTCGAGCCACCCGCGGGCCTGGCAAATGGGGCGTCGATCCCGCCGGTCGCCTTGACTTTCGCTTGTCGTCTGAATAATGAGTCTCATGTTTGCTTGTCGTATGACAAGCGGGGACGGACCCCCGGGCGAGTGCTTGCCGGCGGAGTCGTCCGCGCGTGGCCAGCCGGGCGCGGCGAATGGGAACTGATCCGAGGAGGATGAGCGTGGATCCGGGATACGAGACCATCATCGATTCTAGCGAACTAGCCTGGACGGTTGGCCTCTACATCCTCCACGGCATCGTGGCGGGCCTCCAAGTCGCCTTGGCTTGTTACCTGCTAGGCACCGGATTGCGTGATCTGCTGCTGCCGCACCTCGACGGCCCATGGATCCGAAAGCTAGGCGCGATCCCGGCCAACGGCGCGCGCAGCCGTGCCCTCGGGGCGCTCCGAGTATTGGTCGGCGCGTTTCTCCTGACTCCGGCGGCAGTCGGCGCCCCCGCCACGGTCTCCCTGATCGCCGGACTCGCTGCTTTCGCGCTACTGCTGGTAGCGGAGTTCGGGCTTCCGACCCAGCAGCGTCGGGCCGGCCGCCTCGCGCGCTGGAGCGCCCTGGTCGTCTCCGCCATCATCGCCACCTTCATGGTCTGGGAGGGCGAGGACAACCTCGTGCTGGGCGTGGACCTGGCGCGGAACGCGACGGAGGGGCGCCGCAATGAGCGGGAGTGGCAACTCTCCAAAGACCCGGGGTCGCCCAAACCGGGCGAACTGGCCCCTGACTTCGAGCTCCAAGACCCGAACGGCCAAGTCCGCGTCCGGCTCTCGGACTTCCGCGACAAGCGCCCGGTGGTGCTCGTCTTTGGTAGCTATACTTGACCCCCTTTCGCCAATGGGACCGTGCGTCTCAGAGAACTCTACGAGAAGTACCAGGACCGGGTCGAATTCGTCGTCATCTACGTGAAGGAGGCCCACGCCAGCGACGGCTGGTGGCTCGGACGATCCCGGACACAGCGCCTCGTCCGCAGACTACGAGGGGATCTCAACCGGATCGACGTGCTGGAGCCCGTCACGCTCGACCAGCGACGGAAGGTCGCCGCGAGCTGCCAGGCAGACCTCTTCGAGGGCGTCATGCCGCTCTACGTCGACCGGATGGACAACCGCGTGGCCGACCTCTACACCGGCCGGCCGACACGGATTTACTTCATCGATCGAGAGGGTCGCGTCGTCTACAACCCGGGTATCGGTCCTTTCGCCTTCAGCCCTGACCATCTCGAGCCTGTGATCGAGGAGTACCTGTCCCCCGGAGAGAGTCAGTGATCGCCGCGAACTACGCGGACCTGCCGTAATTCCAGACGGCATCGCGCATCGCGAAGACGTTCTCGGTCCGCGCGTCGTCGGGGATGCCGATGGCGCCGTCGACGATCAGCCCGCCCCCGGCCGCGCAGCCATCGATCAGCCGCTTGCAGTAGTCGTCCACATCGGCCGGTTTGCCGGTAGTCAGTAATGACGCCGGAACGAAGCCACGCAG
>CAZIBZ010000056.1:0-4582 GCA_964537445.1 uncultured Dehalococcoidia bacterium
GACGAGACCACGTTCGCCGAAGCGCTGGTCTCCTTACTCAAGGACAAACCTCGACTAGAGCGTCTCACGCGCGCAGGCCGTGAGAAGGTCGAGCGTTATCGGTGGGAGCGGGTCACCTCGGAGATCCTGGACGTCTACCGCGCGGCAATAGCTTCGCGTTCGCGCAAGGCAGCTTAAACGTCGGTCGTCGGCGCTGCCGCGGTGGGTTCGACCGATTGGATGATCTGCTTCCCATAGATCTCCTCGACCAGTCGGAGGAACGCGCCGACTGCGCCGGCCGGCTTGCGTGTGCGCCGGAACATGATTGCGGTTGGCAGAGCGATGCGCTCGGTTTCGAGGATGGGTACCTTTACGAGCAGCCCCGTCTCGACCTCTCGGTGGACGGCGCTCACCGGAAGTAGCGAAACGCCCAGGCCCTGTTCGATCATCTTTTTTGTCGCCTCGATGCTATCGAGTTGCATCGTTACCCGCGGCGCGATCCCCGCTTCCTGGCACACTCGGTTGATGATCACGTAATACGTCGATCCCGGGTCATAGAGGATCAACGGCTCCCTGCCCACGTCGTACAGCGTCACTCCAGTTTCACTCGTGAACGGGTGCGACGGATGGACGAAGAGTGCGATTTCTTCGTCGTACAGATGGATCGACCGGAGGTCACGGTGCACGAGCGTCCGCGCAAAACCGATGTGCACGTCATCGTTCAACAACATCCCAAGCACGTCTGATGACCGACCGGTACGTATCTGGAGATCGACGCCCGGATACCGACGACGAAAGGCCTCCAGTACTGGCGGCAGCACGTACGCGCCGATATTCCGCGCGGAACCGATCGCCAACCGGCCTCCCGTCGCTTCTCGAGAACTCGCTAGGGCGTCAAGCCCGTCTCGAACCGCCTGCAGCGTTCGTTCCGCATATGGCAGGAACGCCCGGCCCTCTTCCGTCAGGGCGACACCACGACTGCGGCGCTCGAACAACAGACAGCCAAGATCTCGTTCGAGCGCCTGGATGCGGCTCGATATCGTTGGCTGGGTCAAAAACAGTGCCTGCGCCGCCCGCGTGAAGCTCTGCTGGCGCGCCACCTCGACCACCGCCTCGATCTGCGTCAGTTCCACCGCTTGTTACCTCCGACCACCGATCGGGAGTATAGGCATCTTCTATGGGTCAGGCCGCAAAACTCTGTTTGAGCCGCAGGTTTGAACCTGATAGACTCTGGCGGCTCGAGTGGATGGCGTGGCTTCACGTGCCCGTCGGGCGAATCTAGGGGGTAGTCGACGGCCCGCGTGCCGTCTCAAACGGAGGCTAACGGTCGCTCCTCGCTGGTCCCGCCGAGTTTCGATTTCGCGGAGCGTCTCCCTTTCATCGGGGGCGCTGCACTGACACTACCCGACGCCTCTTCCGTTCGACCGGAAGCAAGGGATGCCTCCCTCTTGCGGAGCTTGATGTTCGTTCCTGGCAACAATCAACGGTTCATCGACAATGCCCCGTCGACCGGTGCCGATGCCGTTTGTTTGGATCTCGAGGATTCTGTTGCGCCCGGAGACAAGGCCGCAGGCCGCCGGACGGTGAAAGATTCGCTTCCATCGGTCGCCCATGCGGGCGATTACCAGGTTTTCGTTCGCGTGAATGGGCTCGACACCGGCCTTCTGGAGGATGACCTTCTTGCGGTCGTCGGTCCGGACATCGATGGAATCAGCTTGCCGAAGGCCCACACCCCGGACGTTGTCCGAACCGTGGATAGCTATCTCACGCTCTTAGAGGTCAACCAGGGCCTGCCAAAAGGGAGCGTTCGCATCGCCCCATGGATCGAGTCCGCGGAAGCAGTGCTCAATGCGGCGGATATCTGTCGTGCCAGCGATCGAGTGGTTGCCGCGTCATTCGGCAGCGAAGACTTCACGATTGACATGAAGATCCAACGGACCCGTTCGTCGAAAGAGGTGGAGTGGGCCCGGTATGCCTTCGCGACGGCCTGTGTCGCGGTCGGGGTCGCCGCGTTCGACGCCCCAGAGATGGACTACAAGAACACCGAAGCGCTGGAGAGAGATGCGTTGTTCGTTCGGAGCATCGGCTTCACCGGAAAGTTCTGCATCCACCCGACCCAGGTTTCCATCGTCAACGGCATCTTCCGACCGAACGAGATCGAGGTCGAGGAGGCGCACCGAATCGTCGAGGTCTACGAGGAAGCGGAACGAGAGGGTCGAGGCGCCGTCGGGATGGACGGCATCGTTGTCGACCGCCCTGTGTACGTGCGCGCCCTCGCATTGTTGGAGAGGGCCGCAGCCGTCGAACAACCGACAGGAGGCGCGTAACCGATGTTCGTGGTCGACGGTGGCACGCGAATCGTGGTGCCAAGGACAGAACTCACCTATCCCGGGCACAACCTGAGGATGCACCAGAATGCCGCCGGAGCTTCTGTCGACCATGTCATGGCCGATTTCGAGGACGCATGCCCGTACGAATTCAAAGGCGAGGCGTCCCGCAAGACGATGGTCGAGGCATTGACGACAATCGACTTCGGCGACAAGGTCATAACGGTCCGCCCGAATAACATCCGCTCGAAGTTCTTCCTCGGCGACCTTCAGGCCATCATGCTCGGGGCTCCCGACCGGTTTCACGGGATCATCATCCCCAAGACCAATGGCCCGGATGACATTGTCTACCTGTCCAAGCTGTTGGACGACCTTGAGCGCGAAGGGGGATGGAAGACGCGCGTCCAGTTGGAGGCGCTGATCGAAACCCCTCATGCCCTCGTCCACGCCTACGAGATTGGGACGGCTTCGGATCGGATGGTCGGGCTCATCTTCGGGATCGCCGACTTTTCCGCCGCTCTCGGTGTCCGGGAAATGGTCAAAGATCAGAACCTCAATTTTCATTACGCGAAGCAGGCAACGGTGGTCGCCGCGAAGGCCGCCGGGCTGCACGCCGTCGACAACGCCTTCCTGACCCTGATCCGCCGAGACGCGCCGGAAGACGAGGCGGAAGCGATCCGCGAGGCGATCCGCGAGAAGAACGTCGGCGCTGCCAACATGGGTATGGACGGAACCTGGGTCATTCACCCACAACAGGCAGAGATCGCCAACGAGAGTTACACCCCAAGCGGCGAGCAGATTGGGACCGCGAAGGACATCGTCGAGTACTACCACGAGGTCGGTGGGGGGGCGATCGTCCATCCTGGAACCGGCGAGTTCCACGACGAAGCGACGATCAAGGGCCTTCTGATGCTCCTGGCGAAAGCAGTGCAGGCCGGGAAACTCGATCGCGACTACTTGGGCGAACTCGCCGCCCGTTCGAAGGAAGTTACCGGCTACGACATCCTCCAGGTTATGCGACGGACGGCTTGAGCCGATGCGTCTTTACGAACACGAATCGAAACAATTCCTTTCCCGCCTCGGCATACCGGTCCTGAAGGGTGGACTCGCCTCGACCTCCGCCGAAGCGGAGTCGATCGCGAGGGACCTCGCCGGGCCTGTCGTTCTGAAGTCTCAGGTTCTCTCCGGCGGACGCATGAAGGCGGGCGGGATCAAATTCGCGACTTCTCCTCAAGAGGCGGCCGAAGCCGCCGAGGCGATCTTGAAGCTGGAGATCGGCGGCCAGATGCCGGTAGGCGTCCTGGTGGAGGCGCAAGCCGCGGTGAAGAAGGAGTACTACGCCGGGGTCCTGTACAACGCGACCGCCAAGCGACCTCTCTTCCTGTTCAGCGATATGGGTGGGATCGACATAGAGGAGGCCGCGGAGACACACCCTGACAGGGTCGCTCGCGTGAACTTCCCTTCGCTTTTGCCTTTCTCTGACCACAATGCGAAGGAGACCGTTGCGTCCCTCGGCATTTCCGGCCGTGAACTCACCCAGATGACTCCCGTTCTCTCCAGGCTGGCGCGGGGGTTCATGCAGCACGGCCTGACGCTTGCAGAGATCAATCCACTGGCACAGCTCGAGGATGGTACATTCGTCGCCCTCGACTGCCACATCGACATGGAAGAAGAGGCGCGGGGAGGACAGTCCGCACTCCTGTCCGACCTCGGAGTCGGTCGCGACGACACGAGACAGGCCCGACCGCCAACGGAGTTCGAGATCCGAGGCGCTGAGGTCGACGCCATGGACCAGCGCGGAGTCGCCGGGCGCATCGTCGAGTTCGACGGCAACCTTGGGCTAATCATCGGCGCCGGAGGCGGCAGCCTGACGCTCTTCGACGCAATCAAGAAACATGGTGGCCGCGCCGCGAACTACTGCGAGATCGGTGGTAATCCGAGCGTGAACAAGGCGGCTGAACTCACCAAGCTGATCCTCTCGAAGCCCGGTGTCGAAAAGATCGCTGTGATGATGAACGTCGTTAGCAACACCCGCGTCGACATCATGGCGCGCGGAATCATCAAGGGCGTCGTCGAGTCAGGCTTCGACCCCTCCGAAAAGATCGCGATCTTTCGAATACCCGGATCCTGGGAACAGGACGGGTTCAAGATCCTCGATAAATACGGGGTCGAGTACTGCGACCGATCCGTATCGATGGATGAGGCGGCTCGTCGCGCCGTTGCGAATCTCCACAAGGACTCCGCATAGATGTCCATCCTCGTAGACCAGGACACCA
>CAZIBZ010000057.1:0-6328 GCA_964537445.1 uncultured Dehalococcoidia bacterium
TTCTGGGCGATCGTCGCTGGCCTGAGCGCAGGCGTAATCATCGGCCTCGCCACGGAGTACTACACCTCGTATGAGTACGGGCCAACGAAACACGTTTCCGGCCAGGGAGAGACGGGCCCGGCAACCGTGATCATCGCCGGATTCGCCCTCGGAATGCAGAGCACGGTCATTCCGGTACTCGTTGTCGCCGGCGCGACGTGGGTCTCGTTCGAACTCTTCGGGTTCTACGGAGTCGCCATCGCGGCGGTGGGCATGCTATCCACGTTGGGCATCACGCTCGCCACTGACGCGTATGGCCCCGTCGCGGACAACGCCGGAGGCATCGCCGAGCAAGCCGGGCTCGACCCGGAGGTCCGCGAGCGCACCGATTCTCTCGATTCACTCGGCAACACCACCGCGGCGACCGGCAAGGGGTTCGCGATCGGTTCCGCAGCCCTCACGGCGCTCGCCCTGATGGCCGCCTATGCGAATGCGGCCGACCTTGGCGACGCGGGAGTCAATCTCCTGAATGCCCGCGTCCTCGTCGGTTTGTTCATCGGTGGGATGCTCCCCTTCCTGTTCTCGTCCATGACCATGGCGGCAGTCGGAAGGGCCGCCGGAGCAATGGTGAACGAAGTCAGACGCCAGTTCCGAGAGATCCCCGGGATCATGGATGGAACTGGCGAACCCGAATACGCCAAGTGCGTTGATATCAGCACCCAGGGCGCGCTGCGCGAGATGGTTCTACCCGGCGTGCTGGCCGTGCTTGCGCCGCTCGTCGTCGGCTACACGATGGGCTCCACCGCACTCGGAGGGATGCTGATCGGCTCGATCGTTGGCGGATTCATGCTCGCCGTGACCATGGCGAACGCCGGCGGGGCGTGGGACAACGCAAAGAAGTACGTCGAGTCAGGTCATGGTGGAGGGAAGGGCTCTTCCACGCACGAGGCGACCGTCGTGGGCGATACGGTCGGTGACCCGTTCAAGGACACGTCCGGGCCTTCGCTGAACATCCTTCTGAAGTTGATGTCGATCGTGGCGCTGGTATTCGCCGGTCAGTTCGACCTGACCGGTATGTTCTAAACGACGCGTCCTTTCGGCGATGAAGCGGCCGAGCCTCGCGGTGGCGGGTGGCCTTCGTCCACGACTTGAAAAGAACCAGCCTGTGCCGAGTAGAATCGGCTTGGGCTGGATCCTAACGGCGCTTCCAATCTATGAGCGCGAGTAGCACTATCTCCGAGTCACTCGACCTCGAACCGGTTATCGGGCTCGAGGTGCACGTTCAACTCTTGACGGCAAGCAAGATGTTCTGCGCCTGCGCGTCGGACTACACGGGTGCGGAACCCAACACACGAGTGTGCCCGGTGTGTCTGGGGATGCCGGGCGTCCTGCCGGTGATCAACCGCCAGGCGGTCACCTACACCGTGATGACGGCGTTGGCACTGAACTGCCAGATCGCCCCTGCAACGAAGTTCGACCGCAAGAACTACCCATACCCGGACCTGATGAAGGGCTACCAGGTCTCGCAGTTCGACCTGCCGCTTTCTCACGACGGTTGGCTCGAAATCGAGTCCAGCGGCGAAGGCAACCGACGTCGCGCCGGTATCACGCGGGTGCACCTCGAAGAGGACACCGCGCGGCTCACCCACCGATTGGACGTCTCGGGCGACTCGTATTCGCTCGTCGATATCAACCGGTCCGGCGTGCCCCTGATGGAGGTGGTCGGCGAACCCGATCTCAAGTCGCCCGACGAGGCACATTCGTACCTGACGAAGCTGCGCACGATCCTGCGATATCTCGGGGTTTCCACGGGAAACATGGACGAGGGCAGCTTCCGCTGCGACGCGAACATCAGCCTTCGGATGCCCGGTGACCCACTCCCGCAGTACAAGGTCGAAGTCAAGAATATGAACTCGTTCCGCGCGGTCCATCGCGCGCTGGAGTTCGAGATCGAGCGGCAGAACGAGTTGATGCGCCGTGGTGAGCCGATCGCACAGGAGACGCGAGGTTGGGTCGAGGAGACCGGCGAGACAGCGTCGCAGCGCTCCAAGGAATACGCCCACGACTACCGGTACTTCCCGGAACCCGACCTGCCTCCAATGAGCTTCTCTCGCGAGTGGGTCGAGGAGATCCGCAACGGGCTGCCAGAGCTGCCGGACGCGCGCCGTGAACGCTTCCAGAGCGAGTTCGGACTCTCTCCCTACGACGCTTCCTTGCTGACCGCCACCAGGCCAACCGCAGAGTTCTTTGAGGACTCGCTCGCCGTCTCAGAGAAGAACGACGCTGATGCGGTGTCAAGCCAGACGCGCGCCAAGGCGGTCACGAACTGGATCGTCGGCGACCTGACTCATCTCCTTAGCGCGGCGAATCGGGAGATCGCCGACTCGCCGGTTTCGCCCGCGGCGCTCGCCGAGATGCTGGACCTCATGGACGACGGCACGATCAGTGTCCGCATGGCCCATGACGTCTTTGAAGCCATGTTCGAAACGGGGGCCTCGCCAGCTCGGGTCGTGGAGGACCAGGGTCTATCCCAGATCTCGGACGAAGATGCGCTCCTGGCCATTGTCCGGCAGGCGATCGAGACGAACCCGAAAGCGGTGGCCGACTTCCAGAAAGGGAAGTCGAACGCGATTGGTTTCCTGGTTGGTCAGGTCATGCGGGAAACGCGCGGGCAGGCGAATCCGCAGGTCGCGAACCAGCTTGTGGTCCGGGAGTTGAACGACGCTTCATGAGACCCTGTTCCTATCTGAGCCCCATGTATGATGGATTCACGATGATTCGACGAGAGGTGACGAGCTAGACATGGAAGATGTGTTTCTCGTCATCCTTCGAATCATCCAGATCATCGTCGCCGTACTGCTGATCACGGCAATCCTGCTCCAAGTGCGAACGCAGGAGTTGGGAGGCGTGTTCGGCGGCGGTCAGACGACCGTGTTCCGAGCCAGGCGCGGACTGGAGAGAACCCTATTCCAGGGAACGATTGGCCTCGCTGTCCTGTTCGTTGTCCTGTCGATCCTGAGCGCGCTGGTCGGCAGGCTTACCTGACCACGACGGGGTTGGTTCCTGGAGCCCAACGTTTACGCGTCTTTCTAACGCCGTCGTTGCTCTAGATCGGGAAGTTGCTGTTCATCGGGTTGGACCTCGAGTCCAACCGTGGGTACTCGGACGGGCGAGGCGGCATATCTTCATGGCCGTTCAGCGCACGGCTTGCCAGCTCGATCGCCGCTTCTTCGACGGTGTCGTACTCCGGGACGCCCTCCTGGTTCGGGTCGTCGAAGAAGCCCGAGGCCATCTCCGGCGTCGGGAATTGGTCCGGCCAAAAGAACGTGAAGTCCGCCGACCTCGCCGCCTGTTGGTCAAGGGGACGATCGCCGACATGCCAGTAGGTCTCGGCCTTCGGATACCGCTCCCGAAGATCCGGCATCTTGTGCTTCAGGATGACGAAGTCAGGCTCCACACCGTACTCCCGCCACAACATCCATTGAGTTGACTCCGGACGGTCCGAAGCGCTCCCGACGAGCGCGCCACGCTCGCGGAAGTAATCAACATGCTCCCGCGTGAGAATCCCGTTGGGATCACCAAATTCCATCGTCCCGTCGATATCGAATGTGATTAGCCACATGTGCGGCGAATTGCTCCTATCGAGTGCGTTCGGCCTGAGCGGCCGACACCATTCATTGTCCCTTCGTTCACGATCGTCTGTATTCCCACTCGGTCCCGTCCGCGGTGTCCTCGAGCGCGACGCCCATCTCGATCAGTCGGTCCCGGACCTGATCGGCAAGGGCGAACTGGCGCTCCTTCCGCAGCGCGGCCCTCGTTTCGATGAGCAGTTCGATGAAAGGCCCAGCCTCGTTCGATTCGGACTCGCTCCCCGTCAACGTGAGCCCCAGCAACCCGGCCAACTCACGAAGCGTCGTCTGTGCCTCCGACACGGGCCCGGATGCTTTGTTGATCTCGCGAGCGAGATCAAACAAGACGGCTATCGCTTGCGAGGTATTGAAATCATCGTCCATGGCCGCTTCGAATTGGGCTCTAAAAGGTTGAGCGTCCAGGGCGCTCTTCCCTTCGGCGACCGCTTCGTTCTCGGACCCAGACACCGCTCGGACGAGCCGCTGGGTGGCGCGATCGGCAGAGGCGAGCCCTTCCTCGCTCCAGGTGAGCGGGCTTCGGTAATGGGACATCAGCACGAACACACGGAAGGCGTCGGAACCATGGCTCGTCACCACGTCGCGGATCGTGACCAGGTTCCCCGTCGACTTGCTCATCTTCTCCTCCCCCATGTGGAGGAGGCCGTTGTGCATCCAGTACTTGGCGAACGGCGTGACGCCGGTGAAGGCTTCCGACTGTGCGATCTCGTTTTCATGGTGGGGGAACACGAGGTCCTGCCCGCCACCGTGGATATCCAGCGTCTCGCCCAGATAGTTCAGTGACATCGCCGAGCACTCGATGTGCCATCCCGGCCGACCCGGACCCCACGGGCTCTCCCACGACGGTTCGTCCGGTTTGGAGCCCTTCCAGAGGGTGAAGTCCAGCGGGTGTTCCTTTGCCTCCGCAACCGCGACCCTGGCGCCCGCAACCATGCCGTCCAGCGTCCGGTGGGACAATTTCCCATAGTCGGGCTGAACCCGGACACGGTAGTACACATCGCCGTTTGCGGAGTATGCGAATCCTTTGTCGATCAGCCCGGAAATCATCCGGACGATGGCGGGGACCTCCTGCGTGGCACGCGGGTATTCGTCCGCACGTCGAACATGCAGCAGTTCCATATCCTCGAAGAAACGGTCGATGTACCGTCCTGCGAGTTCCTCCGCAGAGATTCCGAGGGAACTGGCGCGCTCGATGATCTTGTCATCGACGTCGGTGAAGTTCTGAACGACCTTGACACCGTACCCTCGGTACTCCAAGTACCGCTTGATCACGTCGAATACGACGTAGCTCATCCCGTGACCGATGTGTGATTCGGCGTACGGCGTGATGCCGCAGACGTAGACACGCACCTGCTTCGGGTCGTAGGGCTCGAAGTCCTCTTTGATCCCGGAGAGCGTGTTGGAGATGCGGAGCATTCAGTCCTTGGCGGGTTCGAGAAGAACGATTACTTGGGCAGCGATGAACGGGGCCGATTCGAGGGCGCCCAGCGCTTCTGGAGTCTTGAACTTCACGTTCACCTGGCCGGGTTCGGAGTGGAGGGCGGTCGAAATGCTGTCACGAATGGCGTCACGGAAGGGGCCCAGTCGTGGCGCGCCCGCAAGAAGCGTAGCATCGGCATTCCCCAGTCGCAAATTGAGGGCGGTCACGCGCCCATAGGTGTCCGATAGCAGGTGCATGCTGTCCGTGCCCTCGAACCGGGAATCATCGTCCGGGTAGAGTTCGCCGATGTCGCCGAGTCCGGCCGCCCCAAGCAGCGCGTCGATGAGTCCATGCGCAAGGACATCGCCGTCCGAATGCCCCAGGAGGCCGAGTTCGTACTCGATCCTGACGCCGCCGAGGAGCAACGGACGGTCCGGGACAAGCCGGTGGCTATCGAACCCGATACCGACACGAGGCGTGCTCATACCGGTCGGGGCGCTTGCCCTTGATCTCCCACACGATTCCGGAGAACCGCCTCAACCAATTCCAGGTCCGCCGGGGTGGTGACCTTCAGGTTCCGAGGATCGCCCTCGTACACGTGTACTGGAAACCCGATGGCTTCCAGCAACGATCCGTCATCGAGCAGCAGGTCCGGGGGTGCCTCACGATGAGCACGGATGAGCACCTCGGTCGCGAAGACCTGCGGGGTCTGTGACTGGTATAACCTCGACCGGTCCAGCGTCCCCACCACCGCACCGCCGGGGCCCACCTCTTTGATGGTGTCCCGCGACTGGATCGCGGCGGTCGCGGCGCCCGTCGCGTGTCCCGCTTCGAGCCCTCGGGCAACGAGTTTCTCCGTCAGGCACGGTCGCGCCGCATCTTGGACCAACGTCCAAGGTTCGCGTTCCTCGACCACGTCGAGCCCGGCAAGTACCGACGCTCGGCGAGTCGAACCGCCGGCGCACACTGTCACCGGCTTCGATATCACGACCGATTCGGCCACGCCTCGAGCTTCCCGTATCCGATTCGCCGGAACGACAACGACGATCTGCCCGATCCCTTCACTCAGGTCCAGCACCTCGAGGGAATAGGTCACCATCGGTCGGCCCAGGATCTCGATGAACGCCTTCGGTTCGCCTCCCATGCGTTCGCCGGAGCCGGCGGCGACGACAATTGCCAATGCATCGCCCGACGTTGGGGATGTGGAGTTCGGAGTTTCAGACGCGTTGCTCACGATTGGTCCCACCGGCTTGGAGTCGGCGCAAGACTACCATCGCCCTTC
>CAZIBZ010000058.1:0-3207 GCA_964537445.1 uncultured Dehalococcoidia bacterium
GGGTCACCAGTGACCTGAGCTGGTACCCGCTCGTCGGATCGTCGTTCTCGATCACGACGCTGTCACGGATCGAATCAACCGATCCCGCCAGCAACCCCCGCCAGCTCCGTCCGGGATACAACTCCAACGGCAGCTCGAAACCTCGCTCGAACGGTTCTTCCTGCGTCTCCCATTCGGCGCCGGGCAGAGGCACCCCGCACAAATCGAGCAGGCCCGGCATTAAATCGATCTGCGACACCAGTGCGTCCGTCGACCGCCCGCCCGGCATCCCCGGAGCCGCCACGATAAACGGGATGTTCGCGCAGCCCCGGAACGTGTACATCCCCTTGTAGAACAGCGAGTGGTCTCCCATCATGTCCCCGTGGTCGGAGATAAGCACGATCACGGTGTTGTCCACCTGTCCCGTTGCTTCCAGCACATCCAGTACGCGGCCGATCTCGGCATCGATGTGACTGATCATGCCGAAGGTCAACGCGAGCATCTCATTCCTGCCCTCGTCGCTCACGGCCGAGTTGTCGATGTGGTGTGGATGCGCCTCGCCGGAGAGGATCCTCCGGTAGACCGGGGGCAGGTCGTCGTGCTCTCCCTCCCGACGCGCCGGCGGCGGCATGTCCGCCGGATCGTACATGTCGCAGTACGGACGCGGCGCGGCAAACGAGTGATGAGGATCAGGGAACGAACACCACGCGAAGAACGGTGCGGCCACATCCGACGCCGATTCCTCGATCACCCGGATCGTGGAGTCGGCGATGTAGCGGTTGTAGTGCAGCTCCTCGGGCATCGCCATCTTGTAGCAATCCGGCTGCGTCCCGGACTGCCACAGGGCGTTCTGTTCCGCCAGGTCGGCGCGATTGCCTCCCCGTTCGTCCAACCACTGGACGTAGTTCCCGTAGGCATAGGGCACGTGCCCTCCCACGAAGTCAACCGTCTGGAAACCGTAGTACGGCACGGGAAGCTCGCGAACGTCGCCATCGTTCCAATAATCCATGCACTCGGGAAACCGCTCAACGTCGGGCGGCGAGACCATGGGTACCCAGGGAGTCAGGTGCAGCTTTCCCGCCGAGTGCGTGCGGTAGCCCGCATCCGCGAGTGTACCGGGCAAGGTAGGCAGGTCCGGCCTCAACGCCTGCCCGTTGGTCCTGACACCGTGATCTCTCGGCAGGAGTCCCGTAAACATGCACGCCCGCGAAGGCATGCAGATCGGGTTGTTGCAGTAGGCGCGTGAGAAGCGCGTGCCCCGCGCCGCCAGGCGGTCAATGCTGGGCGCGCGCACAACCGGGTTGCCCGCGCACCCCATGTGATCCGCCCGCATCTGGTCCACGCAGAAGATAAGGATGTTGGGCCGATCAACGCTCATGGTTCCTGCAGACTTGTAGATGATCGCGTGCAGTCACGTCGAGTGCGAAGATCGGGAGGAGAAGGAGCGAACGTCGAACGTTGATGCCCTCTTTCGGTGTTCAGAGAGACCCATTCCTGGTCGGGTATAGAGGATTGAAGCAGTTCGACTAAGAAGGCGAGTAAGTCAAAGACCCCTCAGATCCCCATCCCACACTTCATCGCCACACTTACTCGGATACCCTTAGTCGACCAACTTGCGCGATCCCATCCCCTCATGATGAAGAAGGGCACCACTGAGTACACACTTCCGTGAAGAACCCAATTACTTGACAACCGCCCCCCCCTGCGGTCTGCTACCCTCTTCACTATATCCGCAGGGATACGGAAGGGGCGAACATGAGCGAAGCTGCAGTCTTCACGGTGGCGACCGACGGCAACGACACCAATCCCGGCACGCCGGAACAACCCTTCGCAACCATCCACCGCGCGCGTGACGCCGCCCGCGCAGCCCGTGCAGAACGGCTAGTGCCTGTCACCGTGCAGGTGCGCGGCGGCACGCATTACCTGTCTGAACCCCTGGTGCTCACACCCGAAGATTCCGGCACCCCCGACGCCCCCATCCGCTACGAAGCCTTCCCCGGCGAAGAGGTGGTGCTCAGCGGCGCCGCAAAACTCGAGCTGGAGTGGGTGCCCCACGAGAAGGGCATTCTCAAGGCCCACGTTCCCCCCTTGCCACCTGCCACCCGCCACCCGCCACTTGCTTTCGACCAACTCTTCGTCAACGGCGCGCGCAAGCACAGAGCCCGCTATCCCAGCTACGATCACGAGGATCCGACCATGAAGGGCAAGGGCATGATTCCCGTGGGCGAGGCTTACGGCGACCATCCAGTCACCGAGCTGGAATGCTATCCGGGGGAGGGCGGGTTCAATCCGACGGCGGAATGGCGACACCCCGAGGAAGCCGTCCTGCACGTCCGCTGGTACTTCGGCACCCAGATCTTCGAGTTGCGAGGGATCGACCACGAGCGCGGCCGCTTCCTGCTCGGGCGTGGTGGCTGGCACTGGAACTCGCGCCTGTTCCCGATGGAGAACGAGATCCACTTCGGGCGCGCCCATATTGAGAACGTGTTCGAGGAATTGACCGATCCCGGCGAGTGGTACTTCGACCGGCGCGAGCACATGCTCTACTACATACCGGAAGAAGGCGAGGACATGGCCTCGGCCACGGTGGAAGTCCCGCAGCTTCGCCAGCTCGTCGAGCTGCGCGGGGAACAGGATGATCCCGTTCACCACATCGAGTTCTCTGGATTTGTCTTCACCCACACCACGACGGTTTTCATGGAACCCTGGGAGGCGCCCTCGATGGGCGACTGGACGATCCACCGCAGCGGCGCGGTGTTTATGGACGGGGCCGAAGATTGCGGTGTCGAGGGTTGCTGGTTGCACGCGACCGGCGGCAACGCGGTGTTCCTCAACAACTACAACGTCCGCAACCGCGTATCCGGCTGCACGTTCACCGAGACGGGCGAGAGCGCGGTGTGCGTGGTCGGCAGCATCATGAAGCGTCTGGGCACGGCCAAACCGTTCCCGGACGAGTGCGTTATCCACAACAATCACATGCACCACCTCGGCGAGTACAACACGCAGACCGCGGGCATTTTCCTGTCGGGCTGCCAGAAGATCACCGTCAGCCACAACGATATCCACGACGTCCCGCGGGCGGCGGTTCTGTTCAACGACCCGACCTGGGGCGGGCACATCCTGGAATACAACAAGCTCTACCAGACGTGTCAGGACTCCGTGGACCACGGCCCGTTCAACTCGTGGGGCCGCACTCGCCACTGGTGCTACAACCAGTCTCACGGCCCG
>CAZIBZ010000059.1:0-4725 GCA_964537445.1 uncultured Dehalococcoidia bacterium
GTAGAACGCGCTCCCCGTCTTGAGGAGGCTCACGATCTCGCCACCGCCGTCGCGTGTTCGTTGCACGATGGCGTCGATCTTGTCCTGCGAGAGCCAGGCGCCCAGCGGTATCCCGCCGACGGTGGTGTACCGGACCAAGGGCACCATCGTGTCGCCGTGTCCACCAAGAACCAGTGCCTGCACATCCTCCACCGAAACGTCGAGTTCCCTGGCGATGAATGTCCGCATGCGGGCAGTGTCGAGGACACCCGCCATTCCAACGACGCGTTCCTTCGGGAAACCCGAGAGCTTATGCGCGTGGTAGACCATCGCGTCAAGCGGGTTGGATACGATCATCAAGATCGAGTCGGGCGAGTGGCGGACCACCTCGCCGACGACAGCCCCCATGATTCCCATGTTGGTCTTCAACAGATCGTCACGGGTCATTCCCGGCCGTCGCGCGATGCCGGCGGTGATGACCACCAGGTCGGAATTCGCGGTCGGCGCGTAGTCATTCGTCCCCACGATGTCCGAGTCGTAATCGAGGACCGGGCCGCTCTCGGCCAGGTCAAGACCTTTCCCCTGCGGGAGCCCTTCCACAACGTCCACCAGGACGACATCGGCGTAGTCACGCTCGGCGATCCTCTGTGCCGCCGTCGCTCCCACATTTCCTGCTCCCACTACTGTGACCTTCTTCCGCATCAGTTTCCCTCCTGAAATCGGTCGTTCCCATGCTTATCGACCGTGTTCGTTCAAACAGATCAGTGGCCGGACTGAACCCGGGCGATGATTGCGGCGGCCATGTCGCCGGTGCCGACGGCCGTTCGGTCATCGCGGTCCTGTTTGAAATCGTACGTGACGCTCTTTCCCTCGCGGATGACCTCGGCAACGGCGCGCTCGACGCGCTCAGCCGCCTCTTGTTCTCCGAGGTGACGCAAGAGCAAAACCCCGGACAGGATCGTAGCGGTCGGGTTCACGCGGTTCTGCCCCGTATATCTTGGCGCGGAGCCGTGAACCGGCTCAAATACTGCCTCCGACTCTCCGATGTTTCCTCCTGGGGCCAACCCGAGTCCTCCGACCAGCCCCGCACAGACGTCGGAGACGATATCTCCGTACAGGTTTGGCAGGACGAGCACGTCGTACTCTTCCGGGCGGGAGACGAGCTGCATGCTGAGGTTGTCTATGATGCGGTCCTCGAACTCGATCCCCGGGTATCGCGAAGCCACGTCACGGGCAACATCCAAGAACAGGCCGTCCGTGTATTTCATGATGTTGGCCTTGTGGACGGCCGTGACTTTGTTCCGACCGTTCTTGGACGCGTACTCGAACGCGTAGCGGACGATCCGCTCTGACCCGGTGACCGATATCAACTTCATCGTCAGCGCGGAATCGTGTCTCAACGTGATGTTGAGGAGCTTCTCCGCATCCTCGATGAATCTTTCCGTCTCGGGCGCGTCACGTTTGAATTCGGCCCCCGCATACACATCCTCGGTGTTTTCGCGGACGACGACGATGTCAACGTTCGTGTACCGGGACCGCACACCGGGATAACTCTTTGCAGGGCGAAGGTTGGCGTAAAGATCACACTGCTTTCGGAGTGTGACGTTGACGCTCCGAAACCCGGTTCCCACCGGTGTCGTCAACGGGCCCTTGATCCCGACTTTGTTCTTTCGAATTGATGCGAGGACTCGATCAGGCAGCAAACTCCCTTCACGCTCCAGCACCCCCTCACCGGCCTCCTGCACGTCCCAGTTGAACTCGATACCGGTGCTTTCCAGGACGAGCCGGTTCGCTTCCGACACTTCCGGTCCGATCCCGTCTCCCGGGATCAGCGTGACGTCGTATGCCATCCCCACCTACCCCTGGTGATTCGGGCACCTCCCGGCGCCCATCCCACTACTTACTATTGGACTGGGGACCGATCACGGCCAACACGTCTCCGCGGCTGACTCGGTCGCCCGCTTGTCGAGGCAACTCTAGGACAACTCCGTCGCTGGGTGACGGCAACAGGTTCTGCATCTTCATCGCTTCGATGATTACGATCGTGTCTCCAGCGCTCACTTGCTGACCTACCTCGACCTCGTAAGAGATCACCAACCCTGGCATCGGAGCGGTGATCAGAGCGCCACCTTCGGGCGCGGAAACCGCGGTACTTGCTTCCGGACTCGGGGGTGGAGGGGCCGGGGCAGGAGCCCCGGCTGCGGTTCCGCTAACCCGTGTTCGAGCCCGGACATCCGGGTCGTCACCGGTCGGATCGACGACCACCTCGTATGACTCACCTGAGACGTGGATGTTGTAGGTCCGAGCCCGCGGGCTCGGTGGACTGGCCGGCGCTGCCTCGATCGTCCCACTGGACGGCTGCCGCGGGGGCGGGCCCGGCTGAACCTCCGGTGGCGGTTCCTCGATCCCGTGTTTCCATTTCAGGAAGAGCTGGCCGGTCACCGGATAGAGCGCGTATATCAAGAGATCGCCGTCGTCCTTGGCAAGGTCCCCAATCTCGTGACGGACCTTTTCCATTTCCGGCTCGAGGATGTCTGCCGGACGTCCGCTCGTCGGAGTCTCTCCTCGCTCATACCCTTTCAACGCGGCTGCTACGACCTCTGGGTCCATCGGTAGTGGCGGTTGTCCATAGAGGCCGTATGCGTAGTCCTTCACCTGAGAACTGACCATGGTGTATCGACCGAACAGAACGTTCTGGACGGCCTGGATGCCGATGATCTGGCTCGTCGGCGTCACGAGGGGAGGCGACCCGAGATCTGCCCTGGTCTTCGGCAGCTCCTCGAGCACGTCATCGAGCCGGTCGATGGCGTCTGCTTCCTGGAGCTGGGACGAGAGGTTCGTCGTCATGCCACCAGGAACCTGGTGCGTAAGGACGTTCGTGTCGACCAAGCTGAACGCGTCACCCGTGTGGAGATGGCGATAGCTCTTTTGAAGCACGCCTTCGAGGGCTCTACCAGCCTCGATCAAGGCCGAAAGCTCGAATCCGGTGTCTCGTTCCGTCTGTTCAAGGGCAACGGCGAGCGGTTCGATCGGTGGGTGCGATGACCGTAGCGCCAGTGGCGACAGCGCCGTATCGACGATGTCCACGCCTGCTTCGATGGCCTTCAGCTGCGTCATCTGCGCCATCCCGGACGTGTAGTGAGAGTGCAGTTGTACCGGGATCGAGATGGCGTCTTTCAGCGCACTGATGAGGTCATATGCGTCGTACGGCGAAAGGAGTCCGGCCATGTCCTTCACGCACAAAGAGTCGGCGCCCATCCCCTCGATGGTCTTCGCCTTCTGGACGAAGTACTCCCGGTTGAACACGGGGCCGCCCATTTTGCGTTCGGTAAGCGAGTAGCAAACGGTTCCCTGGATGTGCTTCCCCGCGTCCCCGATTGCCCGGAAAGCCGTCTCAAAATTCCGTTCGTCGTTCAGAGCGTCGAATACTCGGAAAATATCTATGCCCGTCTCGGCGGCGTGCTTGATGAACGCCTCGACCACATCGTCTGGATAGTTGCGATACCCGACCAGATTCTGGCCACGGAGAAGCATCATGAAGGGGGTTTTCGGCGCCACCTTCTTGAGTTCGCGAACGCGGTCCCAGGGGTCCTCGTTGAGGAACCTGGTCATGACGTCGAACGTGGCGCCACCCCAGACCTCGAGTGATGCGAAGCCGATCGAATCCAGGATGCCAATGACTTCGAGGATGTCGCTCGTGCGCATCCGCGTCGCAAGCATCGACTGGTGGCCGTCTCGCAGGCTCAAGTCCGTTATCTGGAGCTTGCCCGAACCTGTTCGGAACACGCTTCCGTTCGAAGGCGCGCTCATCCGCCCAATCTCGTTGCCGCTCGCCGCCAACCCAATTCTCCGACCGGCAAGCTGGGCATGTTACGTCGTCCTTCAAATCGAGTGGTCATCTGTGCAAGTCGGCCATAGGTGCGCCATCGAGTGTCCTCTGAGGAGAGGTCACGAAGCGGCGCAACATCGGCTTCGTAGGCCGCGACGGCCGCGACGATCGCGGCCCGAAGACGGGGGTTCAATGGCTCGGAAATCGGGGACACTATAGGGGGATGTTCCCGTGTTTCTTCGGGGGAAGCGTGTCGCGCTTGTTCTGCAGCATCTCGAACGCGCGGATGACCGCGGTCCGTGTTTCCGCAGGATCGATCACATCCTCAATGTACCCTCGACTGGCGGCGACATATGGATTCGCGAAACGTTCCTGATACTCGTTGATGGCATCGCCACGCTCGGATTCGGGGTTTTCAGCAGTACGAATCCGGTCACGGTAGATGATGTTGGCAGCTCCCTCGGAACCCATGACGGCGATCTCGGCACCGGGCCACGCGTAGTTGATGTCCCCACGCAGTGCCTGGGATGACATGACCAAGTAGGCTCCACCGTACGACTTCCGTGTAACCACGTTGACTTTCGGGACCGTTGCTTCCGCGTACGCGTACAGGAGCTTCGATCCGTGGGTGATGATCCCGCCCTGCTCTTGATCGACGCCCGGCAAGAACCCGGGAACGTCGGTCAGCGTCAGGACGGGAATGTTGAAGCAGTCGCAGAAACGGACGAACCGGGCCGCTTTGATCGAGGCCTTGATGTCCAATGCTCCGGCGAGGACCATCGGCTGCTGCCCGACTATGCCAATCGCGCGGCCAGCCATCCTGGCGAATCCGACAACGATGTTCGGAGCCCACAACTCGTGGACCTCCAGGAATTCGCTTTCGTCGATCACCGCGCGGATGACATCCCGCATGTCGT
>CAZIBZ010000060.1:0-5351 GCA_964537445.1 uncultured Dehalococcoidia bacterium
CTCCCCAGTTGGCCATCGTCCCGCCGCCGTAGAACGGGACGGCTGCCTTGAAGACCTCCGAACGAAGCGAAGGCAGCATGTAGGCGACGCGGCCACCCATGCAGAACCCCATGATTCCGATGCGGTTGGCGTCGACGCCCGGAAGCCCGCGGAGGTGTTCGACGGCGGCATCGACGTCGGCAGCGACCTGCTCGTCGTCGAGCATGCCGAGGCGCGCCATCGGTGGCATGGTCGAGTTTGGGTCGAGCCGGTGGAAGAGATCGGGCGCGATGCCTACGAGTCCGGCGGCGATGGTTCGGCGCGTCATGTCCTGGATGAACTGGTCTACGCCACCCGCGGCCTGGATGACCACGACGGCGCCCATCGGCGTCTCCGGTGTTGCACCGTCCGGCACCGTCACGAATGCGCGCATGTCCTCGTTGTCGACCTGGAGTGTCTCCCAACTCTGGCTCGGTGCCACTTCCGTACCCCCCAATTCCGTCTGCGTCACGATACGCCGGGATAGTACACCGGGACGTGGTCAGCTGCCGGACGGAGCCCCGAACAGTTGGGCATCGGGGCGGAAGGCGGCGAACGCGAACCAGTAGGCGACGTGCCCCGGAACCCTGGCCAGCTCTACGGCGCCGTCGTCGGAAACGAGCGCGTGCTCCGCGACGGTCCAGTGGACTCCTGCGTCATCAACCAGCTGGTCAGGAGCCGAGGCGGCCGTCGCGACCGAGAACTTGATCTCTCGAGGTCGTTCGTATGCCCGGACCCCGCCTCCGGCGTCGCGTATGACGATGACCGCGCGGCCGCCAACCGAGTCGTTGATCACACCGAGCCGTTCGAGGATGACGAGAGGGTAGGCCTTCGCAGGTTCGTCTCCTCCGCCCTCGGCGACGACGAAGACCTCGGCCTTGGCCGGCAACGGCTGAGAAGCGTTGGGGAGCGAGGGCGGAAACATGAGGAATGGGCTGGAGTGGTACTCGGCGTAGACGGCACCCTCCGTCCCCGGCTTGAGATATGCGCGCTCGTAGCCGGTCTCCAGGGCGAGGACCGTCGTGTCGGGATGCTCCCGCTGCCACTCCTCCCAGGTCGTCCGAACGACGGCCAGCAGGCGTAATTGGATGTCCTGATCGACGAGCTCGCCGACCACCGGCGTGCCGGTGAACTGGCCCCAGAGCGAACGGGTGGAGGCGTCGAACATCAACTTGTTCGACCGGTAGAGGAGGCCGGAGGAACCGAAGGTCAAGGCATCGTCGCCGAGCCGGCGGTCGAAAAGGATGGCGGAGTTGCACAGCGTGCAGTAGGCGAGCGTGACCGGGACGCCGCCGACCGTATCGTTGGCCATCTCGTGCCAGTTCATGATGCGGAGGGGATAGGCACGGGAGTCGCCTTCGATGGAGACGCCGAAGACGTGCTCGTCGGGGTCGAGGTAGTCGGCGTCAGCAGCGGCGATGAACGGGGGATCATCGAGCGAAGGGATCCCATCGACTGCAGGCACTCCACCCCAAACGATCTCTTCGATGCGGATGGTATGGGGCGTATTGGTGGGAAAGAAGGTCGCGAACCTGGAATCCATGGATGCCAGGAGCACCCGTTTCCAACCCGCGTACGCGGGACCCGGCTCGAGCTCCGGGTGGTCCGCGACCCACTGGACCCAGGAGAACCAGTCTTCCGCATACGGCTCTCCGGTCAGGCGGCCGAGGACGTCGCCGGCGTGCTGACGGTAGAAGATTCCGAATGGGGCGACACCCATCACGTCGACGACGTACGGAGCCAGGTCGACGTCGTCGCTCATCCCGATCGTGGTAAGGCCGCGACTGATGGCCGGGGCGGCCGGGTCTTCAGAAGCCTCGATAGGGTCGGTGAGTATCTGGGTCAGAGCGATGGCGAGTTCGTCCGCGGTCAGGCCCGCTGGACCTTCGGGGCCGCGGTCTGCACGGAGACCTTGCTTATCGGGCCCGGAGGTCACGGGAGAGGCCGTCGCCGTTGGCTGACCGGAATCTACCGTTGGCGTGACCGGAGGGGTCGACGTGGCAACAGGGTCCGGGGTTCCGCAGGCCACAACGAAGAGGACAACCGGGGCGACAAGGGCGACGGACCGACGGTGCACAGCTTGACCCCTCGAAGCGCCCACAGATATCATTCCTATTGGAATCCTCTTCGAAAATGCGTTCGAATCTCTGCGAGGTCCCATACAAACGATGGGTGTATTCGGTAGCTTCTACGACGCGATCAAGCCGTACCGTGCGAGCGGGAAGATCATTCTGTTCGTCGTTGACGTGACGATTCTGACGGCGATCATGATTGGCACGCCGCTCATTCGTAAGTCGGCATACGGATCGCTGTCGCTGGGCACCGACCTACTTTTGGGGTTCCTCATCGGGTTCACGGTCCTGATCAGCTTCAACGTGATCGTGTACTTCGGTTCACTGGCCTCCAAGTCTCTGAACGAAGGAACGTAACGAGCTGCGTTCCGGATGCGCGGTCAGATGATTGCGCCGCTGCTCTTCAGATCCCCGATCTGGTCCCAGGTATAACCGAGCTCCAGTAGCCGAGCCTCCGTGTGCTCGCCGAGAGCCGGGGCTGGTGAGGAGGCGATCCCGGGAGTTCGCTCGAGCTTCGCAGGCATCGCGACGACTCCGAACGATTCGTCGTTGTCGTTCCGGTGGAGTTCCGTCAGGTAGCCGTTGGTGATGACCTGGGGATCGTTCGCGATCTCATCGACAGTCTGCACGGGTGCCCAGATACTGCCCTGCTCATCGAGCGGTGGACCCCAGTCCTTCCGCGGCCGATGGGAAATGCGCTCCGCGATCAACGAGATGAGGTCCGTGCTGTTCGCGGCACGCGCTTCCTGGGTGGCGAACCGAGGGTCGGACTCCAAGGCTTCGAGGTCGAGCGCGCGGCAGAACCCGGGCCAGAACCGTTGGGAATCGAACATGACGAACTGGATCCATCCTCCGTCGCCAGCCTGGTAGTAGTTCGACAATGGGTTCGGGGTGCCGGTGCGGGAGTGACGACGGACCGGTTGCTTGTGGTCCAACGCGGCGCTGACGTCCATGCCCAGCACCCAGAGGGCGGTGTGTAGGAGGGAGCACTCTATCCGCTGGCCGAGGCCGGAGCGTTCTCTTTCGAACAGGCTCATGCCGATGGCGGAGGTCATCGCCAGCGACGTGGCATGGTCACCCATCCCGGGACGCTGTTGGACCGGCGGCGAACCCTCTTCGCCGATCGACGCCATGATGCCGGAGCGGGCCCAGAAGGCGGCATAGTCGAACCCGAGCCTGTCCCGTTCCGGCCCGTCGGTGCCGTATCCGGTCAACGCGACATAGATGAGGCGCGGGTTGGAGTTCCGAACATCCTCGTAGCGGAGGCCATAGCGCTCCTGGCGTTTGGGGACGAGATTCGTGACGAGGACGTCGACTTCGGCGACGAGCTTGCGGACGATCTCCTGGGCATCCGGACTCGCGAGGTTGATGCCGAGGCTCTTCTTGCCGCGATTGAGGTGCTCGAAGGGGGGGTTCAGGTCCGGGGTGTCCCCGACGATGCCCGCAGGGGTCACGTCGATGCTGCGGACCGGGTCTCCGGTCTCCGGGGGCTCGATCTTGACGACATCGGCACCGAGATCGGCGAGCATGGCGCATGCCGCGGGAGCCGCGACCCAGTTGGCGACTTCGAGGACTCTGATTCCTTCAAGCGGACCCGGCATCTGGGGTGTCCTCCTCTGCCGTTAGAAACGGCGTGCCCGTTGGCGCACGTCCCGCGAGTGTAGGCCACGGCGGCGCTTCAGCAACGAAGAAGGCCCCGCAAGAGCGGAGCCTTTCGAAGCGTGGAATGGCGACTTCGCCTACGGCGCCTGAAGTCCTCGGATGTGCCAGATGATGGCCCAGCGTTCTTCCGCAGTGAGGAGCTTCTCGAACGGTGGCATGTTCGTGAGTGTCGCCCACACAGCGGCGTTCGCACCGTCCGGAGCAGTGACGGTGCCCTGCCCGTTGGTGACGGCGGCGAAGAGGGCGCCATCGGTCTTCGCAATCGAGTCTGGTCCCGTGAGATCCGTGGGCCGGCCGCCTTCAGGGAAACTGAAGACGACGAGCGG
The DNA here is from genome assembly GCA_964537445.1 of uncultured Dehalococcoidia bacterium. Classification (GTDB taxonomy): domain Bacteria; phylum Chloroflexota; class Dehalococcoidia; order UBA6926; family UBA6926; genus JASLZO01. Next base: position 4,079 of record CAZIBZ010000060.1, read on the forward strand.
TGCGCCAGCCCCATCCCCGGCGATGCCGTGACATACGGAGCAGTTCCGGTTGAACAGTGCCGCACCAACCTCGCGAGTCCTTGCTGTGTCCGCCAGGCCGTTCTGCGTGATCGCGACGAGATCTGCAGTCGACATCGTGTCGTAGGGTGGCGAAGCCGCGAGCGTGCTCTCAGGGATGCCGAAACCACGGTACGCGACCGCTCCCGCGGGCACGCTCATGACGGGAGGCTCCTGCACTCGGAACGACGGCGAGTAGTGCATCTCCTGGAAGAAATCGACCGGATATGCACCAACGGAACATCCGCTGAGGGCGACCAATGCAACAACAGCGACCAAGAGCGCCCAAGGGCCTCGCAGCGCAGTCGGAACGAGTCGATCTGTCCGTCGGAAGATCTTCACGCGGTTGCAGTTTCCCCCACGACGTCGGCAGCGCCGCCGTCCTGAAGTGCCTGGCGAGCTGCCGGGATGCGGTCATCGTCGACGGTCGCGAGCAGGCCGATATACCCGAGCGTGATGCGCGGGTCGTAGACGGGTCCGGGGCCGGAGAAGCGGGGCAGACGGCTCTCGAAGATGACGCCGATCACGGTGAAAATCATGGCGAAGAGCAACGACATCTCGTACAGGATGATCATCATCGCGGGGATCGCGAGGATAGGTTTTCCACCGGTTACCAACGGGAATGCAGCCTGCGTGCCCGCGGTGATCAGCAAAGCCAGCGCAAAGCCAGTGAACCCGCCCGCGATGGGGAACACGAACAGCTTGTTCTTCTTCGGATGGTCGCCGAACGCGCCTTCCGGATACGGATTCCCCGTTATCACTTCGTAATCTTCGCCGGTGAACCCCGCGCCACGCAGGCTACGTGCGCCCGCGGCTGCGGAGTCGGCATCGGCATAGACGCCCAATACGCTTTGTCTGGCCATCGGCTACTCCTACCAGGCCCTGTCTTCTTCGGATTCTCTGATGACGGCGTCCACCTGGGCATCGCCGATCTGGATGGTCTGCCGGAAGGCTTGTCCTTCCTTCTGTTCCCACGCCGGGACTAACGGGAAGAACTTCGCGAACAATATGAGCAACATGGCGACCGTCCCGAAGGAGGCGAGCACAATCGTGCTTTCGACCAGGCTGGGGACGTAATTACTCCAGAGGAACGTCAACTGCTGTTTGCGCTCGATCGCGGGGATGATCAGGAAGAACCGCTCGAGCCACATTCCGATATTCACCAGGATCGAGGTCCAGAACATCAGCGCGATGTTCCGCCTCACGCGTCGATTCA